>CBDVDU010000235.1:0-4108 GCA_965372825.1 uncultured Gammaproteobacteria bacterium
TCTTGTTTGCTCGCCCCATCGAGGGTAACGGTTGCTAAAATATCATTATTTCCTTTACGCCGTGCATAAATAATCACTTGGCCATTAGGGGCAAAACTTGGTGACTCATCATTTAGACCATTACTCAGAACTGTTGTTGCTCGGCTTGCTAAATTTTGTACGGCAATACGGTAATTACCTTGCGCACCTTGCACCATGACTACTGATTTACCATCGGCAGAAAAACTACCGCGAGCATTATAATCCCCATCAAAAGTAATTCTCTCAGCGACACCTTGGCCATTGCTTGCCATAACATATAATTGCGGACGTCTGCCACGATCAGAAGTAAACAGTATTTTTTTACCATCCGGTGACCAAGCCGCTTCGGTATCAATGGATAACGATTTGGTTAATTTACGTAGAGACTTATTCGCTAAGGTCAAAATATAAATATCTGAGTTACCATCTTTAGATAAAGTTAGCGCTAATTGTTTGCCATCAGGCGACCAAGCAGGAGCGCCATTAATGCCTTTGTATTTAGCAATACTTTTACGTTCACCAGTTGCCAACGTTTGCACAAAAATCTCAGAGACTTTATTTTCAAAAGAAACATAAGCGATTTTATCAGCCTTAGGAGACCATGCAGGCGACATAATAGGCTCTTTAGATTGAGCAATAGAGATTGCATTTTCACCATCATAATCCGCTATATATAAATTATATTTAGTTTTATTCTGACTATTTAATTCACTGGTTATATAAGCAATTCGAGAGGTAAATACCCCCGGTATTCCGGTCAGTTTTTCATAAATCGCATCACTTAAATGATGCGCTGCCATGCGCAATGCTGAAGCTTCAACCGTCACTCGCAAACCTTTTAATTGTTCTTTTTTATACACATCGAACAAACTCATTTTGACATGATAAAGATTATTGTCTTTAGTTACTTCACCAATCACTAAATAATCTTGACCTAATGCTTCCCAATTACGAAATTTAACATGCGCTGGCTGGCTGGGGCGCGTTAGCATTTGTGTTTTATCCAGTATTTTAAAATAGCCACTTCTAGCTAAATCACGGCCAATAAGCTGAGCAACATCATCCTTTAAATGCACACCTAGCGGGCCAGCAAAAGGAACGACCGCTATGGTATGCGCACTTTGCACGCCTTCGGTAATTTCTATAGTCAATTCAGCACGCAATAAATGACTGTATGCCATTAAATTGAAGGCCAGTAAAATTAAGGCTGTTTTTTTTGCTAATTTAATCACTTTTCACTCTTTAAAATTAATTATTTAGGTATAAATTGTGGGGCGTGGCTTTAGCCCGCCTTTAAAGCTTCTGTTTGAAATTAGCGGGCTAAAGCCGCGCCCTACAAAAACCATCTTTAAACCCAGGTCTAGTTTTTCTCATTCCCAAACTCCGTTTGGGAACGCATGCGTCGTAAGCTCTGCTTACCTAAAAAGCCACAGCAGAGCTGTTGCCTCATGTATTCCCAAGCTGGAGCTTGGGAACAAGAAGTTGCCTCGGTACTTAGGGTGACGAAAGCCGTATAACCCTTTAATGATGAGAAGTTACCAATATACGGCCTAATTAGGTGAAAATACAAAAGTAAAACTTCTAAACTTGCTAAAAACCTTGGGATCTTTGGGGACTGGCAAAGGTGAAGCCTTAAATACTGCACGTTCCGCAGAATCATCAAATAATTGATTACCACTACCTTTCAGCACCACAACAGACATTACATCACCACTGGGAATAAGCCCAACTCTAATGGTACAGGCTAATTTCCCTGACACTGTACTGGGTCGATTCCAATTTTGTGTGACTTTACGCTCAATTAAAACCTTTGCATCTGCGGTTGCTTTTTTTGCAATCCTAGCATTTTCTGCACGTATTCTGTTTTCTTTTGCCTGTTTGGCGGCTGCGAATTTTTTCTTTATCAACTCTTCTTGGCGTTGCTTTTCTTTGGCTATTTTTTTCTGTTTCTCAACTTTTTTACGCTGCGCTTCTGCTACTCGCTCAGCCTCTTGCTTACGTTTTTTCTTTGCAGCTTTCGCTTTTTCTTCAGTTATTCTTTTTTGCTTAATCGCTTCTTGTTTTTGCTTTTCTAATACAACGGCCTGTTTAATAGCTGCTAATTTTTTTGCTTCATTCTTGGCCGCTTGTTGCAGGCGCTTAGCTTCTACTTTAGCTGCTTTCTCTGCCTTTAAGCGCTTAGTTTTAGCTTGCTTAATTCGTAGTTTTTCTTGCTTTAATTGCTTAGCAAACTGATCTTTTTGCTTTTGTCGCTGATTTAGTTTTTTTTCTTCAGCCTGTTGTAATTCTTTTGCTTTTTCTGCAACTACATTTTCATCTAAAATTGACGCCTCAATAATTTCAGGTAATTTATCTTGCGCCTTAGGCGTAGGTGTCGGTTCACTGATAAAATTAAAAGCAAACAAACCTACGATAGAAAAATGCAAACTCAGCGCTAAAATAAAAGCAAATGCGTATTTTTGTAAATTACTCATTGTGCGAAGTTTTCCGTCATTAAGCCGACATTCGGTACGCCCGCATTTTTCAATGCAGCCATCACCGTGACCACTTTACCGTATTCGACTTGTTTATCGCCGCGAATATACACTTGCGTTTTAGGTTTATTCTTGCGTACTGCCGCGGTTAATAATAACACTTCATTCGCACTCACCGGTTCTTCATCACTACCATTACCTAAGTCTATAAAATATTGCCCTGTCTTATCAATGGTAATAATGATTGGCGAAGGAGCATTTTCTTGATCAACTTGCTGAGAATCCGCTTGCGGCAAATCGACATCAACACCTGATTGAATCAAAGGCGCAGTAATCATAAAAATAATCAGTAAAACTAGTGTTACATCTATATAAGGTACAACATTAATTTCTGCCATAGGTTTTCTACGGGCATTACGTCTAGCCATTACGAATGTGCCTGACGCTGCAATAAGACCACAAATTCATCGACAAATATTTCATATCGCCCCGCTAAACGCTCAACTCGAGTGGAAAATCGGTTATAAGCAACAACCGCAGGAATTGCGGCAAACAAGCCTATCGCTGTCGCCACTAATGCCTCTGCGATACCCGGTGCAACTTGCGCTAAGGTCGCTTGCTTAGCCGAAGATAAAGAACGAAAGGAATTCATAATACCCCAGACCGTACCAAATAAGCCCACATAAGGGCTCGTCGACCCCACTGTTGCTAAAAAAGGCAAGCTCTCATCCAACCTATCCAGTTCACGCGACAATTCTATCCGCATCGCTCTTTGCGCATTTTCCACCTTATCAGAAGCAGACGCACCAGCGATTTTATGCATCCGTGAGAACTCTTTATAACCGGCAATAAAGATTTTTTCTATACCCTGTACCTCTCTGCCTTCTTCGGTAATTTTGTTATACAGTTGACTTAAATCACCGCCGGCCCAAAAATCAGCTTCAAATTGCTCGGTCACTGCAAATTCATTTTTTAATTCTTTACGCTTAGCGAAAATAAAAGTCCAAGACATCACCGAAGCGACCAATAGAATTAACATCACCAATTGAACAACTAAACTGGCTTGGCTAATTAAATAGAAAATAGATAAATCGTTATTCATTTTTTAAGGCTTGCTTTAGAAAATCGGGAATCAATTGGGGACGCATTGTATTAGAATCCAAACAAGCAATCCGAATGGTTGCTTTGCTTAGTATTTCCTCTTGGCGCATGATAGTTTGTTCAAAAATTAAACTGGCACTTTTCACTAAACTTAAGCCTGCACTGACTTCGAGCAAATCATTAAATTTAGCAGGCTTTAAATAATCAACTTGCACTGAGCGAACGACAAAAATCACATTCTGCTGAGCCATTAATTCATCTTGCTCAAAGCCCATCGCGCGCAACATTTCAGTACGCGCACGCTCGTAAAACTTAAGATAGTTGGCATAAAAAACCACGCCACCGGCATCCGTGTCTTCATAATAAACCCGTACCGGCCAATTAAATTGTTTGTTCATATATTATAAACCCTCGTTCCCATGCTCGGCGTTATTACCATTAAGTTAGAGTAATACAACATGGGGCGCAGTGCTTTAGCCTGCTTTCATAGCCGAAAATAGCAGGCTAAAGCA
>CBDVDU010000236.1:0-4084 GCA_965372825.1 uncultured Gammaproteobacteria bacterium
TAAGTATTGAAAATAAAAGGGATTTACTATGTCACTTGCCATTGCCTATAGTCGCGGACGCTCAGGAATCGATGCGCCTTTAGTAACCGTCGAAGTGCATATATCCAATGGTTTACCTGTTTTAAATTTGGTCGGTTTGCCTGAAGCGGCAGTGAAAGAAAGCAAGGACCGTGTACGTGGTGCGATTATCAATTCGCATTTTGAATTCCCCATGCAACGCATCACCATTAATCTAGCCCCTGCTGATGTGCCCAAAGAAGGCGGTCGCTTTGATTTGCCGATTGCCTTGGGTATTCTTGCCGCTTCAGGGCAAATCCCAATAGCTGAATTGGCTAAATACGAATGTATTGGTGAGCTGTCATTAGGCGGTGAATTACGCAGTGTGAATGGCGTTTTACCCGTGGCATTACAAGCCCGTGAAGCGCAACGCCCGCTATTTTTACCTTTAGAAAATGCTCAAGAAGCAGCTTTAGTACAGAAAGCTGAACTCTTCCCCGCGCAACATTTAACGGATATTTGTGCGCATTTGAATGGATTTCATAAGTTAGATGCAGCCATACCCGCGCCCGAGGTCACACATAGTGATTCAGATGCTCCTGACTTTTCTGATGTGCAAGGACAGTTCCACGTGAAACGTGCTTTAGAAATTGCGGCAACGGGTTTGCATAATATATTGATGCTAGGCCCGCCAGGTACGGGAAAATCAATGCTAGCTTCACGTTTACCGACTATTTTGCCTTTGTTATCAGAGGTACAGGCTCTAGAAAGTGCAGCGGTCGCTTCGATTTGCGGCGCAGGTTTTAATGCTATTAATTGGTTAAAGCCACCCTATCGAGCCCCGCATCATACCGCTTCTGCCCCTGCTTTAGTGGGCGGCGGTAGTAATCCGCAGCCGGGTGAAATTTCATTAGCACATAATGGGATTTTATTTTTAGATGAATTGCCAGAATTTGACCGAAAGGTATTAGAGGTTCTGCGCGAACCTTTAGAAACAGGACATATCACTATTTCTCGAGCCACGCGGCAAGCTGATTTTCCGGCTAGATTTCTGCTGCTTTCCGCGATGAACCCTTGCCCGTGCGGCTATTTAGGCGACCCATCAGGCCGTTGTCGGTGTACCTCAGAGCAAGTATCGCGTTACCGTGCTAAAATCTCCGGCCCCTTATTAGACCGAATTGATATGCACCTTGAAGTTCCCCGCGTTTCTCATGAAGTATTACGCAAAGGCTCAGCCGAAGGCGAAGAAACCAGCGCCGTTATACGCGCGCGCGTCATTCAAGCAAGAGCGTTAGCAATAGCGCGCTCAGGCAAAGCCAACAGTTTATTAAGTGCAAAAGAAGTGAAACAAATCTGCACCTTATCAGAACAAGGTCATCAATTATTAGAGCAAGCAATGAATAGCTTTGGCTTATCGCATCGTGCTTATCACCGTATTTTAAAGCTGGCGCGAACTATTGCTGATTTAGCTGGCTCGGAAAACATAGAAATCCCGCATTTAAGCGAAGCTATCGGCTATCGCAAATTAGATCGTCAGTCATAACCTTTTACTCATGGCCACAAAATTAAATCCTCAGCAGCAAACCGCTGTCAAAACGATAGACCGTCCTTTATTAGTACTTGCTGGTGCGGGTAGTGGTAAAACTCGCGTAATTACCGAAAAAATCGCTTATTTGGTTAAGCAAGGCTTACCTGCACGGCATATTGCCGCTTTAACCTTTACCAATAAAGCCTCGCGAGAAATGAAAGCGCGTGTCAGTAAATTGCTCGATGACAAAGAACTGCGTGGTCTGCGTGTTTCTACTTTTCACTCATTAGGTTTAGAAATTCTGCGTAAAGAGCATAAAACTTTGCAATATAAAGCCGGAATCTCTTTATTTGATGAGCAAGATAAAATTACACTACTCAAAAACCTGATTACCCATAGCAGCCAAAATTACGATATTGATGCCGTGAATATTTATTCAGGTTTAATCGGGCAATGGAAAAATTCCTTTGTTACACCTGAGCAAGCACTTAGTTTAGCTAATATTGAGGAACAAGAAGCCGCGCAGATTTATGTTGATTATACGCGCAGTTTAAAAGCCTATAACGCGGTAGATTTTGATGATTTGATTTTATTGCCGGTGTTATTGTTTCAGCAATTCCCGGAAATCTTAGAAAAATGGCAAAACACCATCCGTTATTTATTGGTCGATGAATATCAAGATACCAATATCACGCAATATCAATTAGTAAAATTACTAGTGGGTAAGTTGGGAAAATTTACCGTAGTGGGCGACGATGACCAATCCATCTATGCTTGGCGTGGCGCGCACCCAGAAAACCTTGAGCAATTACAAAAAGATTACACGCGCCTTGAAGTCATTAAACTGGAACAAAACTATCGCTCTTATGGGCGCATTTTAAAAGTTGCCAATCAGTTAATTGCTAACAACCCGCACGCGTTTGAAAAGAAATTATGGAGCGATATGGGCTATGGCGACCCCTTGCGCGTATTAGCACATAAAAATGATCTCGAAGAAGCCAAGCAAGTAGTCGCGGAAATTGTGCATCATAAATTTAAAACCGGCGGCTGTTATGGGAACTACGCGATTTTATACCGTAGTAATCACCAGTCGCGCTTATTTGAACGCAGTTTACGTGAACAAGATGTGCCGTATTTTATTACCGGCAGCGCCTCATTTTTCTCCTATGCAGAAATTAAAGATATTCTGAGTTATCTGAGATTATTTGTAAATCCTGATGATGATGCCGCTTTTCTACGTGTGGTCAATACCCCACGCCGTGAAATTGGCCCGACCACTTTAGAAAAACTAGGCGCGTATGCCAATGGCCGACATATTAGCTTATTTAGTGCTTGCTCAGAAATGGGCTTAAAGCCGCACCTTTCTGAGCAAGCGCTTGCTCGCTTACAGAAATTTTGCCAATGGACATTAAGGACTTCGGCAGAAATTCAAAGTGGCGATACCTTTGCGGTCATGCACGCTTTTATCCAACAAATTAACTATCATCAATGGCTACATGAAAATAGCACCAGCCAAGCCGCTGCAGAGCGTAAAATTAAAAATGTCGATGAGTTGTTAGAATGGTTACAGCGTTTGGCGGAAAAGGCAGAAGACTCAGAGAATACGTTAGAGGCAATTGTCGCTAAAATTCAATTGCTAGATATATTAGACCGCAACCAAGAGGAAGAAGCTGATAGCCAAGTAAGTTTAATGACTTTCCATGCCGCGAAAGGGCTAGAGTTTCCTCATGTATTCTTAATCGGTTTTGAAGAAGATATTTTGCCGCATCAAAATAGTGTAGAAACTGGCAATATCGAAGAAGAGCGTCGCCTTGCGTATGTAGGTATCACTCGTGCGCAACATACTTGCACCTTTAGTTACTGCACGCATCGTAAACGTTATGGCGATATTAGTGAAAGCGCTCCGAGCCGTTTTTTAGAAGAATTGCCTGAAGAGGACTTAGAATGGCCGAGTAAAAAGCCCGTCGATAAAGAGGAGCAAAAAGTACGCGGCAAAGCTAATTTAGCGCATTTAAAATCGATGCTATCGTAAACCACGCTGATCAGTTAAAATGACCAGTTCAAAATGCGCGCCCGTAGCTCAGCTGGATAGAGTGCCACCCTCCGAAGGTGGATGTCGGATGTTCGAATCATCTCGGGCGCACCATATTGACCTCCCAGTAAGTCCATAATCATCCGTAACACTTAGTGCGTGTTTTAAAAGTACCTGTATGGCGAAAATATGGAGAACTCAGCCTTTTCTCATCAAGAAAACTCAGTGAAAGCTCATGGAGTAACCTTATTTAATCGAGTATGACGGACTTGGAATGGCCGGTTGTTTATGCCGCTAGACTTTTAAAACACGCACTTAGGAATTATATCCGCAAGCACTGCCAGTCCTTTGAGGACTGGCAGTGCTCCATAAGCTAAAGTTTCGGGTTTTATTGACTGTGTATTCCTTAGAGTTAAGGATCGTGCATGAAATAACATCCCGAAATTATAACGCAGGATTTTTGCTTCAGATGAAATGATCTCATGAGGCGCATAGTTATTCTACGTAACGAATGAGATCATTTCAGC
>CBDVDU010000237.1:0-4083 GCA_965372825.1 uncultured Gammaproteobacteria bacterium
GAGCTACGCGTTAGCGGGCCTTCTTTTACTTCCCCTTCAAAAGAAATACTAATCTCAGGGTAACGTTGTTTAAAATCAGGGAAAAACGTGGATTCCATGTCATTGAAAATAGCTTGGGTATTATTCAATGAAGCATCAATATCCCCATAAATAGTTACCGCTCGTTGTGCATTAATACGCTGCACACGTGAGAAATCTCGGTTAACACTAATATCTGCCACATTGACCAGCGGAATCATTGCGCCAGTTTGTGGGTGAATAATCGGGAAATTGTCAAAATCGGATAACTCGTCTTTAGACGCATCGTCCAGCTTTACGATGACTTCGTAGATTTCTAAATTAATTGAGGTTTCTAGTACCTCAATACCCTGATAAGCCGCGCGTAATTGTGCGGCTATTTCCTGTGATGTTAAGCCCAGTGCATACGCGCCTGATTTTAGTTTTAAGGTGAATTCAGGTTTTCCGGGGCGTAGATCATCCATTAAATTACTCACGCCAGGATAGCCTGATAGCCATTTTTGTAATTGATGCGAGGCTTGCGAAAGTATATTCAAGTCATCACCTTGCAAGCGGATATAAATAGCACGACCTGCGGGACTGATTTTAGGCTCTTTAATGCTAATATTTAAGGCTTCAGGTACGTCGCCGAGCTGTGTACGCCATTGCCCCGCAATCTGATTAATAGAGAGTTTGCGTTGTTCGCCTGTGAGTAGATCAACACTGAGCGTCGCGAGATGTGCACCAACTTCAAAGGCATCCATATTCATCCCATAATGTACGGTCAGACCTTGGATTAATGATTCTTGGTATTCTTCTTGATAAGCCTTATTAACGGTTTGTAAGCTGTGATTGATTTTTTCTACGGTACGCTGGGTTTGTGCTAAAGAGCTGCCGACAGGCATCAATATTCGCGCTTGCAATAAATCGCCTTCTACATCAGGAAAAGCAGAAAAATTTACCACGCCTGACACTAATAAGCTGACCGATAAGATAAACACACCAACGACTGAGCCGATAAATAGATAGCGATAAATAATCAGTTTTTTTACCCAGCCATTGACTTTGTCGTGCAGTTTTTCAAAAGCATTAGAAAATTGTTGTCTTATTTTGGGGATAGGCTGATCCGCACCTTTTTGCAATGAGTGTTGTAAATGGTGGGGAAGAATCAAAAATGCTTCCACTAATGAAATGGTAACCACCGAAATCAAAACGGCAGGAATGGTATACAGTAATTGCCCTATATCGCCACTGAGGAATAATAAGCCGACAAAAATACATAGGGTGGTGACATAGGAAGACAAAACGCCATTTTTAACTTCCATCGTGCCATCAATCGCGGCTTGTGTCGCTGATTTACCCAATGAAATATGCTTACCGATGCTTTCACTAATAACGATGGCATCATCCATTAAAATACCCAGCGCCAAGAGTAGTGCGACCATCGACAGCATATTAATGCTAATGCCCCATTGCACTAATAAAAACGCACTGGCTAAAAAAGAAACCGGCAAGCCCATGACCACCCAAAAGGCATAACGGGTGCCAAAAAATAGCCACATAACGATAAACACCAAGAGCAAACCTTGCCAAGCATTGGTAAGCAACATGGCAATACGGTCGTTGACGATGCTGGTGAAATCCTGCGTTAAGTTAAAATGTACTTGTGCCGGTAATCGCTGTTGTTCATCGCTAATAAATTGTTTAACCGTCTCTAAAATGCGCAGGCTATCATCTTGGGTATTTTTACGGATTTTCAAAAAAGCAGTGGGCAAATTGTTATAGGTCGCCTGATCTTCCGCTTTTTCAAAAGTATCGATGATCGTGGCTATATCGCCTAAGCGCACTTCATTGCCATGCTCACCTTTTATAATGACTAACTCTTTGAGTTCCTCGGGTGAGCGGCGTTCATCATTAACGCGGATTTGGTAATCACGTTCAGCAGTTTGAATTTCACCAGTGGGTAAATCCAAATTTTGTTGTGCGATACGAGTGGCTATGGTTTGTAAGCTCAGCCCGTAAAGGCGTAATTTATCTTGCGTCAGTTGAATTTGGAATTGGCGTTTGGAGAAACCTTCAATACTGACTAAAGGAATGCCAGGTACGCGTAAAATGCGTTGTTTAATATCTTCGGCGAGATCTTTTAATTCGGTTTTGGGTAAGTCAGCACTGAGCGCAATTGTAACCACATCTTGCGTACGACCTAATTCGCGAATAATCGGTTCTTCGCTATCAATAGGGAAATTGTCGATTTCATCAACCGCACTGCGTATATCATTGGTGAATTGTACAAAATCGCCGCTTTCTTGCATTTTAACCGTGGCAATGGCTAAAGATTGGCGCGCTTCACAACGGACTTCATCAATAAAACTGGTGCCATCAATCGCATCTTCTAAAGGGCGGCAAAGCTTTTGTTCGATTTCTAACGGTGTTGCGCCAGGGTAAACGACTTTAACTTCAATTTCGTAATGTTTGATTTCTGGAAAAGTCTCGCGTTTCAGTGTGGGTAAGGTGACCAAGCCTAAGATAATCAGCAAACCCATTAATAAATTGGCAGCGGTGGGGTGCAGAATAAAATAACGAATCATATTATTGCTCCTGCGCCCAGTTTTCGATGCTTTGCTGTAATTCTGCTTGCGCGGTTACTTTAACTTGCATACCCGTTATTGCCGGAAAGACATCGGATACAATCAGCGTTTCACCTTCTTTTAAGCCTTGAGCTAATAACACCATTTTGCCTTGTACTTGTGTGTTTTTAATCGCGAGGCGCTCTAATTGTGCATTTTTATTAACGATAAAAATTTCATTTTCATGCAGCGCATCACGTGGAATGACAAAAAAGGTCTTCGCTTTGCCTTGTAGTAAAATTTCGGTATACATACCCTGCATTAAGGGCGGTTTAGTGCCAGGGATAATATTTTGATACGGGTTATCAACGCTGACCACAATACCTAAAGTACGTGTCACGGGGTCGATCTGGCTGCTAATGCGTTCAACATTAGCAGGCCAATAAGGCGAGCTATTATCAGCAAGACGAACCTTTGCTGTTAGACCTAATTGCTGAAAAATATCACTCGAAAAGCCAGATAAAAAAGCTTCTTTGAGTAAGGCTTCATTCCCTCGAAAACCTTTTGCTAAGGATCTAAAGTGCTGTAGAGAAAATTGCGCATTAATTAAAATTTTATCGGTGGTCTGCGCGCTAAATAATAAGGCACCTTTGGCAATATATTGGTTTTCCTCAACCACGCGCTCGGAAATGCGCGCGTTAAACGGCAGTTTAATTTCGGTACGTTTAAGGTTTAATTCTTGAGTGATCACCAGCGATTCGGCATTGACTAGTGCCGCTTGAGCACTGGCTAATTGTTGTGGTAAAGTTTTCAGCCGACTCC
The DNA here is from genome assembly GCA_965372825.1 of uncultured Gammaproteobacteria bacterium. Classification (GTDB taxonomy): domain Bacteria; phylum Pseudomonadota; class Gammaproteobacteria; order Methylococcales; family Methylomonadaceae; genus Methyloprofundus. Next base: position 3,387 of record CBDVDU010000237.1, read on the forward strand.
TTAAATTTTGCACTTCTTGTTGTAAGCGTAAAACGCTGGACTGTTGATTATCGCGACTCGATTTTGAAATGGATTGCTTTTTAACTAAGGATTCTATGCGGGATAATTCAACTTGTGCCAGTTTTAGCTTTTTTTGGACTAATTTGAGGTCGGCTTGAACATTGTTTTTCTGTAGTTCGATTTCTCTGACCTTAGCTTGATTGCTGGTGACATTGCTTTGCGCTTGTTGTAAGGCTAATTGATAATCTTCGGGATCAATACGCATAACAACCGTATCTTTTTGTAAAATAGCACCGTTACGTAATTGTGGGTGTACATAGCTGATTTTTCCGGACACTTCTGCTTTAGAGGCCAGTGAAATATCGGGTTCAACGGTACCAAAACCAATAATGGCAGGCTTAACCGCATAAGGTTTTACTTCGATAACATTAACCGGCGTGATTAAGCCTGCGCTGGGTTCATGTGCCATTTTTGGCTGTGACTTGATAATGATAATCGCAATGATCAGACAGGCAATAATAGCGATAGGGAAAAAACGGCGTAAGGTGAGGTCTTTTAGAAAAGGCATAGGCTTATTTTATGACTCTGGTTTTGGTTCCTAGGCGAGCATCACTGTCATTAAGTTAAGAGCAATACAATATGGGGCGCAGTGCTTTAGCCTGCTTTCATAGCCGAAAATAGCAGGCTAAAGCACTGC
>CBDVDU010000238.1:0-4045 GCA_965372825.1 uncultured Gammaproteobacteria bacterium
AGCCAATCGAATAAACCATCTTTTTCATCTTGCTGAAACTGTTGCCAGAACTCAGAAAAGATTTGTTTATTAGATGAAAAGTTATCAAGTGTTATGTCTGATCGATTTGCGCTGATCTTTTCTATTGTCTTTTCGCCTGAAACCTCAGATATTGCATTTTTCAATTCGATAGGCGAATAGGTTGCACCGCAAACTTCGCAGTTATCACCGTATTGGTCTTTGGCATTACATTTAGGGCAGTCACCTTTAATAAAGCGATCTGGCAAGAACATTTCTTTTACGGGGTCGTAAGCTTGAGTAATGCTGCGCGAGCTGATGTGTCCATCATCGCGTAAGCGCTCATAGATTAAACTGGAGAAATGCTTGTTTTCTTCTGAGTGAGTGCTGTGATAATTGTCAAATTCAATGCCAAACTCGGTGAAATCAGCTAGATGCTCTTTACCTACTTGAGCGATTAAATCTTCTGGTTTTATGCCTTCGCGATCAGCTTTAAGCATGATGGGAGTGCCATGTGTATCGTCAGCACAGATATAATAGCATTCATTGCCGCGTTGCTTTTGAAAGCGTGACCAAATGTCAGTTTGAATATATTCAACTAAATGACCTAAATGAATGGGGCCATTAGCATAGGGAAGAGCGCTGGTAATAAGGATTTTTCGATCTGACATAGACTAAGAAATGACTTGTAGTATGAGGCTAAAATAATAGCGTTATTATGGCATAAAATAGTTTACTATTTCGATAGAAAACAGCATGAAAACTAGAATGCTGAGCAATAACCAAGTAAAATACTTGGTTATTGCTTTGTTTTTAACTAACTCGCTACGGAATTGTTTATATGACCACGATTGAAAAAGTAGATATAGAAAATTTATTAAAAAACATTATTGATCCGAATGTGGAAACGGATTTAGTCACAGCGCGCTCTGTTAAATCCATTGTTGTTGATGGCAGTTCTGTCGCTGTCCGTTTGGAATTAGGTTATCCCGCGAAAAGCTTTGTTGAAGGCTTTAAGCAGCAAATTACTGAGAAAATTAATGCTTTAGACGGGGTTAGTTCGGTCAAGGTGGATATTAAAGTTAATATTGCCTCGCATGCCGTACAGAATAATTTAAAGCCGATTGCTAATGTAAAAAATATTATTGCTGTGGCTTCTGGAAAAGGTGGGGTTGGTAAATCTACCACTTCTGTGAACTTGGCTTTGGCTTTAGCCGCTGAAGGTGCGAAAGTGGGCATTTTGGATGCAGATATTTATGGTCCAAGTATTCCGACTATGCTGGGTTTGTCTGGTTATCCAGAGAGTCAGGATAACAAAACGATGATGCCTAAAGTGTCTTATGGTGTGCAAACTATTTCAATTGGTTATTTAATTGATGCAGATCAACCGATGATCTGGCGTGGTCCGATGGTGACTAATGCCTTGCAGCAATTATTAAATGATACAAATTGGGCTGATGTGGATTATTTGATTGTTGATTTACCGCCAGGTACAGGGGATATTCAGCTGACTTTAGCGCAACAGATTCCGGTTAGCGGGGCAGTGATTGTTACTACGCCACAAGATATTGCTTTAATTGATGCGCAGCGTGGCTTGGGTATGTTTGAAAAAGTTAATGTGCCTATCTTAGGTATCGTTGAAAATATGAGTATGCATATTTGTAGTAATTGCGGGCATGAAGAGGCTATTTTTGGCTCGGGTGGTGGGGTTTCTATGGCAAAGAAGAATAATATTGAATTATTAGGCTCATTGCCTCTGGATATTCATATTCGTCAGTATGCCGATTGTGGGCGCCCGACTGTAGTTGCAGATCCTGATAGTCGAGTTACCGAAATATATAAAGAAATTGCACGTAAAATGTCGGCTAAATTGGCATTAAAAGGTAAAGACTTTAGTAGCAAGTTCCCTAATATCGTGGTGCAAAACACCTAAGTATTGCAAGCTGTTAATGCCACCTGTAGCACAGTAAGCCTGCTTTACTGTGCTGCAGGCTAAATTTAGGATAAAATTGTACTATTTTTTGAATTAACATCACAAAGACAATAATGAGCATAAAATCAGATAAGTGGATTCGCCGCATGGCGCAAGAGCAGGGCATGATCGAGCCTTTCGAAGCAGGCCAAGTCAGAGATTCAGCGCAAGGGAAAGTGATTTCTTATGGTACGTCTAGCTATGGCTATGATGTGCGCTGTTCAGATGAATTTAAAATCTTTACCAATATCAATTCTGCCATTGTTGATCCGAAAAACTTTAGTGAAGCTAGCTTTGTTGATGTTAAGTCTGATGTGTGTATTATTCCCCCTAATTCATTTGCTTTAGCGCGTACCGTAGAGTATTTTCGTATTCCACGTGATGTATTGACTATTTGTTTGGGGAAATCGACTTATGCCCGTTGCGGCATTATCGTTAATGTCACGCCTTTAGAGCCTGAGTGGGAAGGGCATGTTACTCTGGAGTTTTCTAATACTACTCCGTTACCAGCAAGAATTTATGCTAATGAAGGAGTTGCACAAATGCTATTTTTTGGTGGCGATGAGGTTTGTGAAACGTCTTATAAGGATCGTGGTGGTAAATATCAGGGACAACAAGGCGTCACATTACCGAAAGCGTAAATTGATTTAGAGATAAACCTGTTGAAGATTCATCTCTATTTTCTGTTTTTAGTGTAGGTTTATGGGGGCCGTGTACGTTGCTGGCGGAATCTGAATAAAAAATCCATTTTCCTTAATGCCGTTGATTACATCAGCGGCATTTTCACGAGCGAGTTTGCGCTCAGGTGTAATCTCTAATTGCATGACATACTCAGGTTGCCCGATGCTTTGAAGTATTGTTTCGGGAACGCTGGAAAAGTCATCTTGTTTATCTAAATATAAATACAGATCTGCTTTTTTGTTACTTTTGTAAATGAAACATTGCACGTCTAATATCCTTAAAAATATCGTATAAAGCGCTATTATCGCATCAAATGCATTATGAATGAACCTTCGATGAATCCAGATAAGTTTTTTAAAACGGCTTGTTATTTTGAGAGCTCGTTAATTTTAGTAGCCATTGTTTTAGGTTGGGTTGCGGGTGTTGATCCGTTTGCCTATCTTAATTTTAATGAGCAGGTTATTTTTAATGGTATTTTAGGGACGTTGCCGTTATGTATTATTTTTTTGGCTTTGAACCAAACGAAGTCGGAGGCATTAACAAAAATACGAAAAGTCTTGCATGATACTTTAGGGCCTAGTCTTGCGCAGCACCACTGGACTGATTTATTTGTTCTAGCTGCTATTGCGGGGATCTCGGAAGAGGTTTTATTTCGAGGCGTTATTCAGCCCTGGTTAGAAAATTCTTGGGGTATGATGGCAGGGCTGCTGATTAGCAGTTTAATTTTTGGTTTAATTCATGCAGTTACCTTGTTGTATTTTATTATGGCAACGGCTGTCAGTGTGTATTTAGGCATGTATTTAGATTACGACAACACCCGTAACTTGTTGACGCCGATTATCATTCATGGCTTGTATGACTTTTTTGCATTCATGGTTATATTACATACCTACCGTTTAGAACAACAAAAGACAAAATAATAATGACTAGATCAGAGCAGGAAATACAAGCTGACCTTTTAGGCGCGGGTATTATTAGGGCTATTGCTTTAATAAGTTTGGTGGCTATGGTTGCTGTATGCAATATTTATGCTGAGCAAATACAATTTGCTTATGAGCTGCAAGATCGTGTTGTTTTGCGAACGATACTTTACGTGGTGGCAATTTTTAGTTTCCCGCTTATGAAATTCGTTAGGCATGTTTTAGTGCGCTTAAATCAAACCAGTAAGGCTCACAAGTCGGCTAAATCTCGTTACTTATTTACTATCTTTATTTCTATGCTAGTCTGTGAAAGTATTGGTTTATATGGGCTGCTTATGTATGTGTTAGGGGATAGTTTTAATACACTGTATATTTTTGTTGGCCTATCTGCTTTAGCTATGTTTTTGTACCAGCCTAAGAAGGAAGAGTACCTAAGTATTGTCCAAGCTTTAGAGAATGTTGGCCAATAGTTAAT
>CBDVDU010000239.1:0-4001 GCA_965372825.1 uncultured Gammaproteobacteria bacterium
ATTGCTGATAATATGATGGTCATGTAAAAAATTCTGACCAAAACGTTTACGTGCTATATGTGCCATATTAATAGTTATCTAAGTTGCCGGACATTTGCATGGCCGTTTGTAAAGCATAAAGGATACTGCCGGCATCTGCTTTGCCTGTGCCGGCTAAGTCTAGTGCTGTGCCATGATCGACTGAGGTGCGAATAATAGGTAAGCCTAAGGTAATATTAACCGCTTTGCCAAAGCCTTTGTATTTTAAAACAGGTAGCCCCTGATCGTGATACATCGCTAATACAGCATCGGCATTGGTCAGGTATTTATCGGTAAATAAAGTATCAGCAGGTAAGGGGCCTTGTAAGTTAATGCCCGCTTCGCGACATTGATCTAATACTGGCTCAATAACTTCAATTTCTTCACGCCCTAAATGTCCACCTTCACCCGCATGCGGATTTAATCCACAGACTAAAATACGGGGATTTTCTATGCCGAAGCGTAGGCGTAAATCCTTATTCAGTAATTGAATCACTGTATTTAATGTTTCTGGGGTGATTGCCGCGCTAACCTCTTTCAGCGGTAAATGCGTAGTCACTAAAGCAACGCGCAAATCTTCAGTCGCCAACATCATTACCGGATGACCGCCGGTTATCTCAGCGATAAACTCAGTATGTCCTGTAAATGCAATACCTGCATCATTAATAATACCTTTATGGACTGGCCCCGTTAACATGGCAGAAAATAAACCTGAAACACAGCCTTGGGTTGCTATTTCGATGGTTTTTAATACATAAGCACTGTTATTTTTATTTAATACACCGCATTCAGCTGGAGTGTTTAACAAACAAGGCAATACAGTCAATGTGCCGGCAATATGAGCTGATATAGCTAGTTCGGAATCAAATAATTCAATTTTTAAAGGTAAATTCAGCTGTTTAGCGCGTTGCTCTAATAATTTAGGGTCGGCTATGACGACTAATTGGCAGGCTAAATCTTGTTGCGCAAGTTGTATGCACAAATCAGGACCAATTCCAGCGGGTTCGCCTGGGGTTAATGCTATGCGGGGTAGGGTTTTAGGCACGTTTCACTTAATGAGTCGATAAAATAGGATATTTTAGCATTAACTGTTGTGCAATTTTAGAACCTTTAAATATGAAGGGCTTGTAGGAGGGGCTTGTAGGAGGGGCTTTTAGTCGCGAGGTATATAAATACGCGTCTAAAAGCTCCTCCACGACAAACAATTTAATTTTCTTGCTTAGTAGAGTATAAAAAGAAAAACTAAACTTTGCTAAACTGAACAGTTTAGTTTATATTTGTTTCTGGTTATCAATAACAGAATTAGGCTACGCACTTAAAACGGGATAGCTGATAACTCGTAGGGCGGGCTTCAGTCCGCCATTGCTAAAAAATCGGACTGAAATCCGCCCTACAAATAGGGTGAACGCCCCATGTTAAATGTGTAGCCCAGATTAATATACGATAAAAAAGCATGACTTTAAACGTTAGCTGTTCAAAACGACAAAGCATTATCAAAGGTGCTACAACCCTATTTCTTGAGCAGGGCTTTAATGCCGTGAGCATGGATAAAATTGCTCAGGCCGCCCCAGTTTCTAAAGCAACGTTGTATAAGTATTTCGCTAGCAAAAGCGATTTATTAGCAGCGGTTATCAATGAGTTATGTGCTGCTTTATTACAAACTATTGATGATGTGTCGGTGGAATCAGAAAGTGTGGAAGATAATTTAAAAAAGATTGCCACTGGCTTTATCGATTTAATTTTTGCTGAAGAATCGCTGGCTATTTATCGACTAGTGATTTCCGAATGCCGTGTTTTTCCTGAGTTAGGGCAGCTGTTTTATCAAAGTGGCCCGCAAGCAGTGATGACGTTATTGGAGCGTTATTTGGAGAAAATTAACCAATATGAACAGGTGAATATCCCAGATACTGCTTTTGCTGCGGATGCTTTTTTTAGTTTATTAAAGGGTGACCTGCATTTTCAGTGTCTTTTAGGAACTAAAGTTGCGCCATCAGCGATACAAAAAACAGAACATATTAATAAAGTAGTGGGATTTTATATGCAGGGATTTTTATATGCGCATTAATAAAAAAAGTATTTGTTTGCTTGCCTTATTTTTTACTAAGTCAGGGTTCGCTGCGGAAACATTAGAGCAAGCCTTTACTGAAGCGGTGAATAAAAACCAGCGTATTTTTGCTGCGCAAGCCAGCAGTCAGGCGGCCGAACAGCAAATATTCGCAGCTCAGGGGCAACGACTACCACAGTTTAATGTCAGTGGTGGGTACACGCAATTAAGCGATACTCCTACGGTGCAAACTGATGTAGGTGGTCAAGCAGCACAATTTCCTATGGGACAGGCTGGGAGTGCAAATGCTCAGGCAATTATTAGTTTGCCTGTTTTTACCAGTGGGCGTATTAGTCATAATATTGAAGCAGCGGAAGCGGCCGCATTAGTCAGTCAACATAACGAAACTACGACCGTTTTAAATATTAAATTACAGGTTGGAAATGCCTTTATTGCTATTTTTCGTACTGAAACAGCGCTGCAAGTCGCGCAAAGCCATGTCATTACTCTAAAATCACATGCTAAAGATGTAAAAAATCTTTATGAGCAAGGCATGGTCGCGCGTAATGATTTATTGGCGGCTGAGGTTGAATTGAGTAATGCTGAGCAACAGGTATTGCAGCAGGAAAATCGTGTTCAAATTGCTAAAGCTAATTTTAATCAATTATTAAATCGTGATTTAACGACTGCTGTTGAGTTAATAGAGGAGTTTCCTGCCGTGCCGCAGGGGGACTATGTCGCACTGAGCCAGGAAGCCTTATTGAAGCGCTCTGAGTTAAGTGGGCTTACTGAGCAAGAGCATGCATTGGAGGAACAAGCCGCAAGTGTTAAGGCAGGCTTATGGCCGCAAGTGAATGTTAGTGGTGGTTACCAATATACACAAAATAAGTATCAAATCTATGAAGGCCTGTGGATGGCGAATGCCACGGTACAATGGCAAATATACGATGGTTCAACGGCACATCGTAGTGATGCTTTAACGAGTCAAGCACTTGCCGTGAATTCACAGCGTAATGACTTGATTAGCGCTATTCAGTTACAGGTTCGCCAAGCTTGGTTGGACGTTGGGGAAACACAAAAACGTATTAAGGTCACGCAGAAGGCGATCAGTCAAGCGGATGAAAACCTAAAAGTGAGTACCGAACGTTATCAGCAAGGGTTGGCTTCTAATACCGAAGTACTGGATGCCGAGTCGTTACGTGTGACAACTTACGATAATTTTAATAATGCCCGTTATGACGCAGTGATGGCTAATTTGAATTTACGCCGTGCGCTGGGTATTTTGTAACCCCTTAATCATTATATTGGAGAAAATCATGACATCAATTGACCTAAATAATCCTCAAGAGGCTGCTAGAGAAACGGTATTGCAAAGCGATGACATAGAGAATGATATTCGTCAGCTTGTTGTGCAAACTCTTAAAGAGGGGGAATTTGAGCCAGACGCCATTAAGCAAACTTTGCATGATGTGCTTGAAGGTGCAAGTGAAGGCGCTAGTCATCAATTTGGAGAAAATACAGAAGCATTAGAACAAGTGGTTTCCGGTATTGATGCTGCACTAAGTCAAGTTGCTGGCGTATCAAAATTAGCCATCGAAGAAGCGAGTGGTAATTTACAGGATTTTTCTGATCACGATTTAAAACGCGCGCTGACTGATTTACAAGACTTAGAAAGTTTATTTTTAAATACTTTGAGTGAAGTGGCTCATAAAGGTCAGGAAACAACGAAAGCCACATTGACTGGTTTACTGGAACATTTGCAAAATAGTGGGTCATCTGTAGGTGGTTCAGTGAGCAAAATTTTAAGCGATTTACATCATGATTTATCTAAAGGTGGTCGTTTAGAGAAAATACAAGCAGCTGAAATGGCGAAATCAGCGGGCATAAGCTTTGCTCGCGTGGCTAGCGGAATGTTAGCTGGCATTGCCGATAGTTTAGA
>CBDVDU010000240.1:0-3985 GCA_965372825.1 uncultured Gammaproteobacteria bacterium
AAAAACAGCCTAGATTTCGCACGGATCGTCAGTGATAATCACTTTCAACGGATTGCAGGATTAATTAACCCAGAGAAAATATTGGTTGGTGGTCAAACAGATGCCGCTACGCGTTTTATTGCGCCCACTGTTTTACGTGATATTACTCTAGCGGATAAAGTTATGTCCGAGGAAATATTTGGGCCTGTTTTGCCGATACTAGAGTATGAACATTTGGATGAAGTTTATGCGGTCGTGGATCAATTGCCGCATCACCCGTTGGCTTGTTATATATTTAGCGAAAGTAAGGCTATTCAACAAGAAGTAATCAATACCATCCAGTCCGGTGGCGCGTGTATTAATAATTGCGTTTTTCATGCAGGTAACCCTCATATTCCTTTTGGTGGTGTGGGTGAAAGCGGTATGGGGGCGTATCATGGAGTACATGGTTTTGAGTGTTTCTCACATAAAAAAGGTGTGCTTAAAAGTGCAACCTGGATGGATATGCCTTTGATTTATCCACCGTATGGTAATAAAATTAAGTGGTTACGTAAGTTTTTGAAGTAATCAATAAAGATTAAGTGCGTTACGTTGAAAAATCCCACACACAAGGAAAAACAATTCTAATAAAAAAATACTTTCTGATTTTTGCTTTTTCGGTGGTTGCCATTATTGCCTTACTCTACGGCGTTTCACCGCAATGGTTTATGCAGACTTTTCTTGATGTATCTGACTATAGTTTAGATATTGCGCATATTTTGCGTGCCGTTATGGGGCTTTATTTATCATTGGGCTTATTTTGGCTATATGCGGCGTTTAATGAATCGTATAGAAATTTTGCGGTACTAACGACGATGCTATTTTCGGGTGGATTAGTCTCTGGGCGAATTATTAGTTTGTTTGCTGATGGTTTGCCATCAGGGCTTTTGCTGTTGTATGTGGCTATGGAATTTACATTAGTCCCAGTCGCTTATTGGGTGTTGAAATTACCTAATGAATAGGTGTTTTCTGGATATGCTGTATTGAAAAAAGTACTGGAAACACATTTGAGCGCTGTGTTTTCTTTTTTTATTTACGCCAGTAATCTGGTATCGTAAGCAGTCATGATTATTTGAGTGAAAAATATGCATCGCAAAGTCCTAATCGATTGGTTTACTACAGCGAAAGGTCAAGTATTACAAAAGCAAGAAGCAGCTTATTTGACGCGCTCTATCACTGCAAGTTGTAAACAAGTTGTCTTACAAGTCGGAGCTTTAGGTTGGGAAAACAAGTTTATTGATTGCTCTTTATATAAACAGTTTTACGTATTGGACGACGAGCAATTTTCATGGCCTGCAAGTAAGCTATTACGAGGGGCGAATACTGCATTACCCTTGCAATCTGATTCAGTGGATATGATAATTTTACCCCATTTATTAGAGTTTGATGAGGATAAGCATCAAGTACTGCGTGAGGTTGAACGTATTTTGAAGCCTGAAGGGAAACTTATTATTCTCAGTTTTAATCCTTGGAATATTTATATAAATCTGCAATATCTTATGCATAAAGAAAAGGGCGCTCCTTGGCTGCCAAGTCTAGTTAGTCGTACTAAAATAGAAGACTGGTTACGCTTATTAAACTTTGAAGTAGAAGTGGCTGCTGGATTTGATTTTGATGCCTCTAGAATAAGTACTGCAGACGCAGAACAGCGAAAAAATGATATAAGAGTAGCCGCTTATGCAATTAAAGCCATTAAGCGTCGTTATCATATAATTCCTTTAACGCCAGTAAAAAAATATCAATCTAAATTAGCAATGGCTAGAATCATTGATATGCCTTATAGACAAAAAGAATATGACAAAAATAGTTGAGATTTATACCGATGGCGCGTGTCGTGGTAATCCTGGCCCTGGTGGGTGGGGTGTTTGGTTGGAATATGCTGATACTGAAAAAGTGTTGTATGGCGGTGAGCAAGAAACCACTAATAACCGTATGGAGTTAATGGCGGCAATTCAAGCTTTAGAAATTTTAAAATACCCTTGTAGTATTAAATTACATAGTGATTCCAAGTATGTTTTACAGGGCATAACTGAATGGATGGCTAATTGGAAAAAACGCGGCTGGAAAACAGCTGCAAAGAAGCCCGTTAAAAATGAAGATTTATGGCGTCGTTTAGATGAGGCGATGCAAAAACACACCATAAATTGGACGTGGGTTAAAGGTCATTCAGGTAATGTCGGTAATGAAAAAGCTGATCAATTAGCGAATCAGGGTATAGATAGTTTATGATTAACGAAGCGTATCAAACATCAAAGGTGTAACTTCTCATTATTCACAGGAAAATACATGTAAAAACATTCGTCATTCCCGAAGTCTTTTATCGGGAATCTACGTTGAGCATAGATTCCTGCTAACAGCATGCAGGAATGACGCACTGAAAAAACTACCTGTACCCTTTAATAATGAGAAGTTACTCAAAGATGCGCTAACATTCTAATTTTATTCAAACTGAGGTTAAAATTATGCAACACGTATATAAATCAATCGTCGTTTTACTTTTATCTGCGACCGCTAGTATGTCTGTTTATGCTCAATACAAGCCGATGAACATTAATGCCAGTAAAGACTCTGCTAAGTCGATGAATAAGAGTATGGGTATGGGTATGTCTGAGGAAATGAAAGACAAGCAAGCGCAGGCAATTCAAAAGTACATATTGCAGCGAGATGAGCTATCAGACCAAATACGCGATGAACAAAATGCGGGAAAGAAACAAGTGTTGATGGCTGAACAATTGGATCTAATTAAGGCTCATGAAGAAAAAAAACGAGCTATGAAAAAGAAAATGATGAAAAAGCGCCATCAAAAAATGATGGGAAACAAAAGCATGAAAATGTAATTAAATAGTCAACTTGTGAGGCGTTTATTTTTTGCATTCTGGCCTAGTGATGCGACTAGAAAGACAGTAGGTCAGTTTAGTCAAACGCTTAAAGCTCGAGATTTAAAAATAGTTAAGGCTGATAATTTACATGTCACTCTGGTTTTTTTAGGTAATGTGGATGCGCAAACTGAGCGAGTGATCAGGCAGAAGGCTAGTAGTATTAGAGCTCAGCCTTTTATGCTAAATTTTAATCAACTTGCATTTTGGCATAAGCCGCGCGTTTTGTGTTTATTAAGTCAGGCAGTTGATCCGCAATTATTGGTATTGGTTGATGCTTTAACAGAGATAGCAGAACAGTGTACTATCAAAATAGAAGATCGACCTTATCAGCCGCATATTACTCTAGCTAGAAAAGCAAAAGCATTGATTAATGCTAATGTTCCAGCTATACAGTGGTATGCGCGTTCTTTTTGTTTAGTTGAGTCTTGTAGTACGCCTGAGGGTGTTCAGTATCGAGTAGTGCAACAATGGGAGTTGGAGTAAGTTTATGTCAGATTCATATCATATTGTTTGTCCGCATTGTCAGTCTATCAATCGTATTCTTACGCAGCGCATAAGCGATCATCCTGTGTGCGGCCGTTGTAAAAAGCCTTTATTTACTCAGCACCCCATAGAATTAACGGCTACTACCTTTGCGCGACAAATTAGTCGTAATGATATTCCTGTGTTGGTTGATTTTTGGGCGCCTTGGTGTGGTCCTTGTAAAATGATGGCTCCCGCTTTTGTTCAAGCGGCCGAGCAACTGGAACCTCGGATTCGTCTTGCTAAAGTGAATACAGAAATAGAGCAAACATTAGCAGGGCAATACAATATTCGTAGTATTCCTACCTTAGTTCTGTTTAAAAATGGTAAGGAAGTAGCTCGCCAAGCTGGTGCAATGTCTAAAGCAGATATTATTCGTTGGGCGAATGCCAATAGTTAAAATAAAGAATGAGCTTATCGGGGCGCAGTGCTTTAGCCTGCTATTTTAGGCTACGAAGGCAGGCTAAAGCGCTGCGCCCCATTTATTGTATTACTCTTAACTTAATGGCATTGGGACTCTAAAGCGGGTAAGTTCATTCTTTTAAGGTTCCTAACACCTCTTGTTT
>CBDVDU010000241.1:0-3965 GCA_965372825.1 uncultured Gammaproteobacteria bacterium
TTTTTAGCCATGAAAAGGCCTTGTTTATATTGTATGGCACTTCCCAGTCCAATCAGAAGCGGACCTAGAGCGGCATCTTTTGGCAGAGAAAGTTTCAGTTATAACGGACATTCACAACCTTGTTGTGTGAGACTCTACGCATTACTAGTTTATTTTCTAACATGATATTTACTCTAATAAACTTAAATTCTTAGGTTGCTTAATATTAGCTTTAGTTACCTGAGCTGCGCTTAATGTTTGCTCTAACCAAGGATCTGAGCTTTGTTGTAACTTAAGGCCATTAGCACCATTGTTTAATAGTACGATATTTCCACTGGCATCTGACTGTTGTTTAACAAACAATGGCACCCAATTATTTTCATTATTTTCTTTAGCACCAGCCCACGTACCACCTTTTCCTTCATCGGCACGTACGACCAAAGCAAAATTTGCCGCTGTATAAATATATTTATTACGCGCCATTGCATTACCGACATTAAAACCAGCTTCAGGATAAAAACTTGAAATTAAAACTAGTTGCTCATTTTGTAGGTGTTTACGCCATTTACTCGCAGTAGCCGCTTTTAACAGGCTGTCAGCCATTATACCGATGGCAGTACCACCAACTTGAAGTGACGCTAGCATTGCAGTTTCATCAACGCCACGAGCAGCTCCAGAAATTATGTTGATATTCTCATGTGCTGCCTGTTGGCTAATTGCTTGAGTAAATTGTTCATCAACATCATCAATACTACGAGAGCCAATTATTGCTAGACCACCTTTTTGCAGTAATGTTTTATTACCTATACCAAAAAATACCGGTGGTGAAATATGACGAAGTTGCTTTTTAAGTAACTGAGGGTATTCGCTATCTTGTCGCGTAATGACCCAAATGCCAGTAGCTTGCCATTTTGCAAGTGCTAAACCCATAGCCGCTTTACGGCTTAAAATATTAGCTAGTCGATCTGCGGTAATTTTACCTTTAGGATCTTTCCACTTACTCATCATTTCATCAAACTGATGAAGTAATGAACTTGGTGTATAGTTAAATTCGTGTAACCAACGAGCAAATCGTCCATATTCAATAGCAGTTAATGGCCTAGCTTCATCTTTTTTAGGTTTACTAAAAAAGGTTGATAGCAATAAAACTGCTTGTGTATTTTCGCTATAGTGATTATTTTGATTATTTTGATTATTCAATTTAACACTCTTTAATTTGATTTCGTTGACATAACAGCCATTGGAAATACTGGACCACTTTCTTCACGCCTTAACAATGCGGCAATTACAGCAAAAGTCCAACCTGAATCTGAAGCATCATCGATGAGTAATACCGTTTCACCTTCTCTTAAATTTTGTACAACAAAAGCACCATCGAGATTTTTACAACGGAAATCACTATTTTCCATTCGCTTTTGTGGGGCTGTTTCATTAACCTTTACAACGGTTTCAATACATTCTAATCCAAGTTTTTCAGCTACTAGCTCAGCAAAGTCTTTTACCAATTTAGGATAATTTTGTGATGGTACATAAGTTACCCATGTAGGCATAGGATTCGGCTGCCAACGCTCGTTTATCATTGTGACGCAAGCATCTGCCAACCTAGGGTCAAATGCATGTGCTCGTTTGCCTGCTGCGGCAATTTCACCCCAACCGGCTTCTCCCCAATGACATAATGCAGCCCCAGCTTCGTGAGCTAAATCACCAAATCGATATGGGAAATCGTATTCTTGAAATCTACTAGCGGCCTGCGCATGTCCATTTCCAGCTTGCTTTTTGGGTTCAATAATAATCATAGTGTTGCCCAAGAATTCAACAGCTCTTTGACCAAGGTCATAAGGATATGTGGCTTCAAAGGCGTTTGCTGGATCACAATTTGCACACTTACCACAAGGCGTTGCTAATTCATCATCAAGCGCTTTAGCTAATACTTGCATTAAACAGCTATTTTCTCGTAAATAAGCTTGAATTTCTTGCCATTCACCGATTTTTCGTTCTGACAATCGCTCTATCATTTCTGTAGGTAACGCATAAGGATTTATTGTTCGCTTAAATAATGGACCTTCTTTAACAATAGGCGTTGGATATTCAGCTTTTAGGAAAGTAAGTGCAGCTTCAATTTTCATCGGTGCATAATTAAGCTGCGCCTCAAGGTCGGCTTTTTTAAGTCCATCACAACTATCTTCTTCAAGAAGCCCTAAAAGATCATGTACAAGCGCTTCTTTTGGAAATGCTTCTCGAATGAAGTAATTTTGAATTTCTTGATCTTCATCGCCAGAAAGTAATACACCGTAAGCAATATCAATATTTCGGCCTGCACGACCAACTTGCTGATAATAGCTAACAACTGAGCCAGCACTTTGGTAATGAATGACAAAAGCTAAGTCGCCTTTATCAAACCCCATCCCTAGAGCGGATGTGCTAACTAATACTTTCAGTCGATTATTTAGAAGCGCTTGTTCTAACTGTTCTCGTTTTACCGCATTTTCAGCTTTATTTAATCCAGGAATTGAACCGGCGTAACCTTCTGCTACTATTCCACAACTTCTTAGCCATGCTGCGACAAGAAAGGCATCATTTATAGTGGTAGCATAAACAATACCTGTGCCATCAATTTGCAGAATAATATGAGCAAGCCAGGCTAAGCGTAGAGATCGTTTAGGCAAATGAATATTTTGAAGATGAATTGATTCACGTGTTAGTTGCCCACGCAATAAATAGATTTGTTGGCCTTCAACACTTAACTGTTCAACAACATCTTCAACAACTCTTCCTGTGGCTGTCGCTGTTGTTGCCAATACTGGAGTATCAGCAATATTACCTAGCACCCGTGAAATACGACGGTAATCTGGCCTGAAGTCATGCCCCCAATCAGAGATACAATGAGCTTCATCAATTACAAATAATCCGGGGTTTGCAGGAATAATAACTCCTGAAACAAACTCATCGTTTGCTAGTTGCTCTGGTGCAATAATCAGCGCATCTAAATGGCCAGATAATAATTGTTGTTTATTTAACGTGTTTTGCTCAGGTGATTGAGAAGAGTTAACGGTCCCTAAGGTCACACCATACTTAGCAGCTGATTCGATTTGGTTACGCATTAAAGCAAGTAATGGCGAAATAATAATCGTCGGGCCATGACCTTGCTCTCGCAGAAGTTTAGTTGAAATAAAATAAACCGAACTTTTACCCCAACCTGTACGCTGAACACATATCAACCGACTACGTAGATTCACTACTGCATCAATTGCTTCCCACTGATCTTCATGAAAGTTAGCTGTTGGGCTGCTTACACCTTGTCTTAATAATTCCAGCGCTCTTTGCTGACACATGGTTAATCCCTTTTAATTTCTATTTATTTTATACTTAGGAACAATATTTAAGTTATCTGCTTCAGTTAATGCTGTCGATTACGTAAATAAAATTAGTACTCTAACTCTTAAAGTGGAGCGCGTTGAGTACAATTTACGTTCCATATTCTCAAGCAACATCGCCTGCAGACCTTGCCATTTTATACACTGTGTAGCGAAACTGCAGTGCATTGTTAGGTTTACGTAGATATAAAAGATAACTTGGACCTTCTGACGGGAGCTTGCACCCTATATTTTTGACATAAATCAGTGACAGCTTCTACAAACGCGTCATCGGCCTCTGGCGCCAACACAATGCTTCTAATTAAGCTATCAATGCTTTTCATTTTTAATCTAATACCCATTGAACGCTCCTGACTCTCTTGATGAGGTGTGACCATCCTAAGCTCACTCTCAAATTTATAAGCATCACTTTTATATTGCAATACATCCCTACATGCGCCAATTGAATAGTTGTTGATATGCTTATGATCAATATATTTAACTTTATAAAGATGCACGGGGCGGCTCCATCCAAACGCGTTTTCAATAATTCGTTTTGCTGTTGTAGTTATAGCAACACTAGACCTAACACCACCGTACAATTGCCATAAAGCCATATTATCTTTAGCCCCA
>CBDVDU010000242.1:0-3949 GCA_965372825.1 uncultured Gammaproteobacteria bacterium
CCCGCTGCAATTTGTTTTATTAGGTACGGGCAATAAAAGCTATGAGCATCAATTGAAAAACCTCAGCTTATTACATCCTGAGAAAATTTCCGTCACTATTGGCTATGATGAAGATTTTGCGCATTTAATCGAAGCGGGGGCAGACATGTTTTTAATGCCTTCGCGCTTTGAACCCTGTGGACTAAATCAAATGTACAGTCAGCGCTATGGAACACTGCCAATTGTAAGGAAAACCGGCGGTTTGGCGGATACCGTAGTGGATGCGATGCCTGACTCTATCGCTCAACAAACAGCCACGGGGTTTGTTTTTGATGAGTCCTCGGTCAGTGCTATGTTAGAAGCAATTAAAAGGGCTTTATTTGTTTATGACAATAAAAAAGTTTGGCAAAAGATACAAAAAATCGCGATGAAGAAAGATTTTTCTTGGCAACAGAGTGCCGAGCAATATCTAGCTCTGTATCGTACGCTGTAAACAATGTTTAAGCAGCTGCGTACTCAAAACGCTGTTGACTTAAGAATAAGCTCCTTCTCCAAAGGGAGAAGGTTGGGATGAGGGGAATTTAAATTCATGATTTTACTCTCCTCACCCAACCCTCCAGCAAAAGAGGGATTAAATCAACAACATTGCAGCGTGTACTTAGGCGTGTGCAGAAATAAAGCTAATATCTTTTAGGGTGCGGCACTTTAGCCTGCATTATAAAATGCAGGCTAAAGACCTGTGCCCCGATGAAGTTGTTCAAGTTAATTCATGCTCAGTCCTAGGAAGGTCAAAAACCTTTAATCATCAACAATAAAAGGTGGTGGTAACAGCGCTTCTAATTTTTTTGTCGCTGCATCACAATTATCTAATGAGCTAATAACTTGCTGCTGAGCTAGAAAATCAAGCATTAAAAAATCATCACTACTAATGGCTCGAATAACATAAGCATTAAGCGCCGCGCAAGCCTCTTGCATTATCAATTCAGCATCTGATAAAACACTATCTTCTTCATCCATGGTCAAAATCATAACCTGACTGCTTGCTGTATTTTGGCGTCTAAAAATCGACTCTGCATTCTGTCTAAGTTGCTCCATTTTTTTTTGACCTAAGGGGTCTTGAACAAAGGCACAGCCTGAAAATAATGCAAAAGCAATAATTATTACGGAAAATTTTATAACTTTCTGGTTAAATAGCAGCATATTTTCAACATTACTCTTTAATATTATGAATCAAGTACGTAAACCTGTAGTACTTTGCTTTTCTGGACATGATCCCAGTGGCGGAGCGGGCATACAAGCTGACATTGAAACACTTATTAGCCATCAATGCCATGCCGCAAGTGTAATAACAGCCTTAACTGAGCAAGATACTAGCAATGTAAAGAAAATGCTGCCTCAATCTGCTGCGGCCATTATTTCTCAGGCACGCACTATTTTAGAAGATTTACCGGTTAAAGCTATTAAAATTGGCCTAATTGGGAGCGTTGAAACTGCTAAAGCGATTCATACAATTCTAACGGAATACTCTGCGTTACCTGTTATTTTAGATCCCGTTTTAGCCGCTGGTGGCGGCACCGTGTTATCTAGTAATGAATTGATTGATACCATCATAGAGTTACTATTACCACGTACGACCATTCTCACCCCCAATAGTGTAGAAGCAAGGCAATTAGCAAAATGTGATGATTTACAATTAGCAGGATCCAAGCTATTAGAACTAGGCTGTGATTACGTACTGCTAACCGGCTCACATGAAACAACTCCGACAGTTAATAACCAGTTATTTAATGAAGGAAAATGCATAGAAACCTATACCTGGGATAGATTAGCTCATAGTTATCATGGCTCAGGCTGCACTTTAGCATCCAGTATTGCCGCAATGCTGGCGCATGGATTAGAAGTTGAAACCTGCATACTGGAAGCACAAGAATATACTTGGAGCAGCTTAAATGAGGGATATAAACCAGGTAAAGGACAACATATTCCAAATCGCTTATTTTGGATGCAAGAAAACGTATGATGCTTCCTAAAACGGGCCTGTATGCCATTACGCAAACAGAAAACAAAACGCCTGATCAAATTCTAAATGAAGTCAGTGCCGCTCTTAAAGCTGGCGTTAGCATATTACAGTACCGTGATAAGCAGCCAGTTGATGCCGTTTTTTTAGCAGGCGCATTAAAAGAACTTTGTCATGCGCACAATATCCCTTTGATAATAAATGATGATATAAAACTAGCTAAACTTATTGGCGCTGACGGCGTACATATCGGACAAGAAGATGGACAACTTAGTTATGCGCGTGAAATCTTAGGCAAAAATGCGATCATAGGCGTTTCTTGCTATGACAGCTTAGAGCGTGCATTAAAAGCCGAGCAGAATACAGCTGATTATGTCGCTTTCGGGCGTTTTTTTCCTTCTAATTCAAAGCCACTTGCCGCCCCTGCACATATATCTACCTTACAGAATGCAAAAAACAGCATCAAAGTCCCTGTTGTTGCTATTGGCGGTATATTACCTAGCAATGGTGCAGAGTTATTAGCTGCTGGAGCAGATATGTTAGCGGTAATAGGTGGAATTTTTGATCAAGCGCCGTATCAATCGGCTTTAGCCTATCAAGCTTTATTCAAATGAAAAAATTCGTCGGCCTATTTTTTCTTGCACTGATCACAGCATGCACTTACCCTAAAGTGCAGCAGGACTTTAGCATAGGCAAACAGCTGAGCTTTCAACGCAACAAGGGCAACTGCCTCGCCTGTCATGCCATAGAAGATGGCGAAGCGCCCGGCAATATAGGACCTGCTTTAGTCAACATATCGACACGCTTTACAACAAAAGCAGATCTAAAGGCACTCATCTGGGATGCCACACAATTTAATGTACAAACGAGCATGCCGCCTTTTGGTAAAAATGAAATTTTAACACCCGATGAATTAGATCATGTCGTGGATTATATTTGGTCACTCAATAGATAAAAACATTAGATAAATACTTATGCTTACAACACGTCGTCGTTTTGTTAAAAAAATGCTAGCATTAAGTGGCTATGCTTTAGGTCTAGGCTTCTCTCAAATCAGCTTAGCTAACTGGCTAGCTGATAATTTTAGCCGGCAAACTATCAGTCAATCGATTACCCAGCTCTTCCCAGATCAAGAGTTACAAAAGAGTGGCCGTATTAGCTTAAAATTACCACGCACCGCTGAAAATGGCTCAGTTGTCCCAATTACTATTAGCAGTACAATCCCTGATGTTGATACCATCTATATCTTATCGGAAAAAAATCCCGTACCACTGATTGCCCAATTTAGTATTGACCCTGATTTAGAAACTTATCTAGGAGCGCGCTTTAAAATGCAAGAGACTTGTAATGTGATTGTCGTATTAAAGGCTAAAGATCAATATTATCAAGCGCGGCAAAAAGTGAAAGTTACTTTAGGCGGCTGTGGAGGTTAATATGTCAACTATTAAAATTCGTAGTAAACGCTTTGCTGATTACACTCTTGTACGTACTTTAATCGCTCACCCGATGGAAACAGGACACAATAAAAATGATGCCACAGGTGAATTAATTCCTGCACATTTCATACAAACTTTAACCTTTAAACATAATGGAAAAGTCTTGAGTCAGTGCCAAATGGGCTACGGTGTCTCAAAAAATCCTTTTTTCTCCTTTAAAATAAAATCAGCAAAAGCAGGCGATAAAGTCAGCATCAGTTGGCAAGATAATTTAGCTTATAGCGATACCCTAGAGCATATTATTCCATGAAATCGCTCTTTCTTATTTTTTGCCTCTTTATAGGCATAGGTATCTATTCAAGTTTAAAAGCCTTCTCCAGAGGGAGAAGGTTGGATGAGGGGACAATAGAAGATAAAGCTTTGATTTTATTCTCCTCACCCCATCCCTCTCCAGCAGGAGAGAGAGCCATCTTAACTTGCAATTTATTGTATTTAAATGTCAAAAATTTGTGTAGAT
>CBDVDU010000243.1:0-3913 GCA_965372825.1 uncultured Gammaproteobacteria bacterium
AATAAGGCGCTCTTTCTTGTACAAATTGATTAAAATGACTTTCAAAATCTAACCTATCGGTTGGGTCAGCATTTTCATTAATCGTGAGTGCAGCTGAGGTATGTTTTATAAATAAATTAAACAGGCCATATTCAATTAAATTCAAATCAGGGATTTTATTAACAACATCCTGAGTAATTAAATGAAATCCCCTCGGCTTTTCTGTTAAGTTAAATTCTTTTTGTATCCACATACTCATATTACTCACTGATAAATATTAGTCATAAAAAAGGCGATCATATAGATCGCCTTTTAATTGTAATTTGCTCAATAATTAAATTAAAAAATCTGATTTATCTCTGCCGGCCTCAAGCAATGCACGCATCCACTTAGGCGTAACGCCACGCCCTGTCCAAGTAGTTTCGGCATCATCTGGGTTACGATATTTAGGGGCAACTTTTCCAGTTTTGCGTACTGTTTTTTGTTTTGCATCAGAGATTTCAACTGTTGCGCCAACAGAAGCTGCTAAAGCTCTAATTTGTGCGTATACGCCTTTACGTTCGCTATTCTGCTTTTCTTTTAATGCAAGCTCTACATTTTGCATCATTTGCTGTAATTCAGTTACAGACAGATTATTTAAATCACTCATATCATTTAACCTTAAAATCGTTACTTATTAATACTCTGTGTTTAATATTGAAATAAACACTTCATAAATGATTATAAAATCAAAGTTCAAAAAATACTAATTTTTTATTTATTGTACTGTAACCAGGAAATCTATTTTATTAAGAACCTTACCTTTCTCATCTAGTGTCCTTGCTTGCCATTCGCCGATATGCTTATTATTAAATAACTTACTGGTACTAACACGCCAACGATTACCACGAATTTTAATTTTTCGTTTATAAATAGATTTACCATCTTTTAGCCATTCATGAAATACAGCATCTCCTTTCATATTATTTATTTCCGTAAAATAAAACAAACCTTCCGCCTGCTCACTATTCACTAGAAAAGGCAGCTCTATGTCCCCATAAGGTTCTTTACCCTTCATTCCTTTAGCTAATCTAGCACGAGAAATATTGGGGTGTAACTGTTCAGATACAGCTTTAGCGGGCGTTTGTGCTACTAGTTTAATTTTCTCAGGCAATATGACTTCTTTTTTTAATTGAGTATTTTCCGACTTTATTACCTCATCCTTTAGTGGTTTAATTACTTCCACTATGTCAGGTTTAATAACTGACATCTCTGTTTTTGGAGTGGGAGTAATAGTTTCAATTGTTACGACTGGCTGCTTAATATCTTTAAGTACCGGATCTTCATTCAGGCTGTTTAAGTAATAACTAGGAATAATAACTAAAAGCAACAAGACCAACAGGGCAATAAAAATTCGTTTTATATTCCATTCAGTAATAACTTCCATCTGAGGGGCCTCCATAATGCGCCGCTCAGTTTTTGATTTGACTTTAATGCTTAATTTTTTATCTGTTTTCATAAGTATTTTTTTTATTTGAACATCAAAGATGTTAAATTTTCTGCACTATTTTAGCAAAAAAATGCACAATTACAGTGCAATTTTCTCCTATTAGTACCTGTTCACTATCATTTTAAGCGTAACTGTTCACAGACCCTCATAAAAATATCGTCATTCCCGAAATGTTTAATCGGGAATCCATGCTGAGTATAGATTCCTGCTAACAGCATGCAGGAATGACGGGGTATTTTGATATTGTTTAGGAGGGGGATCTGAACGGTTACTTTTAAGCTATATCTTTCCCGCACCTCTATTTTCTTGGTAATATACCATCTACGGCTAAATAAAATATAATTTGCACGCTAAACTGGATTTTTTTATGAGTAACTTGCTTAAATTGTTTCAAGATACCTCAGCACTTTATGGCAGTAATGCTGTTTATATAGAGGATCTATATGAACAGTTCTTAGAAAACCCTGAGTCAGTTGAAAGCAGCTGGCGTGATCATTTTACAGAATTACAAAAGACGCTAAGCAAACGTGATATTGCCCACAGTCCCGTTGTAGAGCGCTTTGCCCAACTTGCTTCATCTAGCACGTCGCGCATAGCGGAACTGCAAGGGTTTACCGAAGAAAGTGTCAAAAAACAATCCGCTGTCGCTCGCCTAATCAATCATTACCGCGCCCATGGTCACCAAATGGCGAGCAATAACCCACTGGGTAAAATACAGAAAAAAATTCCTGATCTCGACCCTAATTATTACGGTTTATCTGAACTTGATTTAGATACGCTATTCGATACAGGAACTCTTTATGGCGTAGACCGCTTACCGTTAAAAACTATTATTAGTACGCTAAAAGAAATTTATTGCGGCAATATTGGCACTGAATATATGCATATATTCGATACTGATATTAAACGTTGGATCAAAAACCGCTTAGAAGGTTCTAAGCCGGGTGAAAATCTTGATACTCCCAAAAGGGCTTGGCTGTTACAACAACTAACCGCTGCTGAAGGTATCGAGAAATATTTGCACCGCAATTTTGTCGGGCAAAAACGTTTTTCACTAGAAGGCGGCGACTGCCTTATCCCCATTTTAGATGAGCTAGTACAACGTTCAGGCAGGTATGGAACTAAAGAGATCGTTATTGGTATGGCGCACCGTGGGCGCTTAAATGTCTTAATTAACATTTTAGGCAAAAGTCCTGCACAACTTTTTAGTGAATTTAAAGGTACGGCAGAGACAGCTCACGGCGTTATCTCAGGTGACGTTAAATATCATATGGGTTTTTCCTCTAATGTGGAAACCGAGGGAGGTGCTGCGCATGTCACCATGGCATTCAACCCCTCCCATTTAGAAATCATTAATCCAGTCGTTGAAGGCTCTGTAAAAGCACGTCAAGACAGGTATGGTAAGAACAGCGCAAATACCGTCATCCCTATCCTTATTCATGGCGATGCAGCTTTTGCTGGGCAAGGTATCGTTATGGAAACCTTAAATATGGCGCAAACCCGCGCTTTTGCAACCGGTGGTACTTTACATGTAGTAATCAACAATCAAATAGGCTTTACCACCAGCAATCCATTTGATGCGCGCTCTACTCTGTATTGCACTGATGTTGCCAATATGATTCAAGCTCCAGTGTTTCATGTGAATGGTGATGACCCTGAAGCGGTGCTTTTTGTTACCCAAATGGCATTAGATTACCGCTCTACGTTTAATAAAGATGTGGTCATTGATTTAATTTGCTACCGTCGTCGTGGTCATAATGAAGCCGATGAGCCGGCAACGACTCAGCCGATGATGTACAAAAAAATCAATGCATTGAACACAACGCGCGCTCTATACGCGGCCGAGTTAATCAAAAAAAATATTCTTACAGAACAACAAACGCAGGATATGGAGCAAGCTTATCAAGACTTGCTCGATGCTGGTCAACCCGTGTCTCGGCCAATATTAGAATCGGGCTATTCCTATTCCAAACTCTGGGATAAATATGTTAACCAAGAATGGGATACTCCTTGTGATACTCGTGTCCCTTTAGAACGAATTCGCTTTTGCAATAATCAATCACAACGCTTACCGCCAGAATTTGAACTGCACCCCCGCGTGTCCAAAATTATGGACAATCGTCGTAAAATGGCAGCTGGTGCAATGCCTTTAGACTGGGGCTTTGCGGAAAATATGGCTTATGCCACTTTATTGATGGATAAGCAAAACGTACGCTTAGTCGGTCAGGATGTTGGTCGAGGCACTTTTTTCCATAGACATATTATTTTGCACAACCAAATCAATGGTGATTCCTACATCCCTATTAAACATCTGGATATAGATCAAGGTCGGGCACAAATTTTTGATTCTATTTTATCTGAAGCTGGCGTTTTAGGTTTTGAATATGGCTACAGCTCGACCGTACCCGAAACGTTAACGATTTGGGAAGCGCAGTTTGGTGATTT
>CBDVDU010000244.1:0-3883 GCA_965372825.1 uncultured Gammaproteobacteria bacterium
GGATAGAGTGATCTTTAGTACGCCAGACGAAATGCTTTTGGTTGATGCGATAAATACGAGAATCGCCACAATGAGCACTAATTACATGGGTATCGGTGATAATTAAAATCGCACAAGTTGTATAGGCATCATAAGCGACAGGATCACCTTGAAAAGCATCAGCCATCATAGCAACGGCATCATTAAACCATTTTTCTACCGTCTGTTTGGGTGCACTATTGATTAAAGCACCGTATTTAGTCGCATATTGAATAAAGCTATGACAAAAAAAACGTGAGGCTTTTTCCCCTGCTTGATGACCGCCTAAGCCATCAGCAAGAACAAATACGGCGTAACTCGAGTCTAGCTTATTCAGCATATAATCTTGATTATAGGCTCGATCTCCTGCCGACGTGAGCTGATGAAAGCTAATCTTATGCATTATTAACGTCGTGCATTTCTCATCACGTTTTTCATATCGCTTACAGCTGTTGCTAAGCCACAAAAAACCGCTTGCGCAATCAGTGCATGGCCAATATTCAATTCAACCATTTCAGGTATTTGGCAAATAGCTTCTACGTTATATAAATTCAAACCATGTCCAGCATTCACTTGTAAGCCTGCGCTATGTGCATAACGAGCTGCTTTTTGAATGCGTTCAAGTTCGGCTTTTCGTTGCTGTGGGTTTCTAGCATCAGCATAGCTCCCTGTATGTAATTCAATAACGGGGGCACCAGCATTGACGGCGGCATCAATTTGCTGCTCTTCTGGGTCAATAAATAATGAAACTTCTATATCAGATTCAGCTAAACGCTGACAAGCACGGCGCATTTTATCAGGGCTAGCGGCAACATCCAAGCCACCTTCAGTGGTGAGTTCTTCTCTTTTTTCAGGAACTAGACAACAGGCATAAGGTTTGACTTCAGATGCAATGGTTAGCATTTCATCCGTCACTGCCATTTCAAAATTAAGCCGGGTATGGATCATTTCTTTTAATAAAAACATATCCCGATCTTGCATGTGCCGACGATCTTCACGTAAATGCGCAGTAATTCCATCAGCGCCTGCTTGTTCGGCTATGAGTGCAGCTTGAATGGGTTCAGGATAGAGCGTACCTCGTGCTTGTCTTAGGGTTGCGACATGGTCAATATTAACGCCTAATAAAATTAATTGCTCTTGCATGCTGGTCTTTGTTGTAGTTTTGAAATTAAGCTGCGACTTTGCAGTGTTTTACCTTGTAAATGAAAATCAATAACTTGCCGCATCAACCATTTTGCTTCATTTAATTGGCGCTGATCGGTATAGCTGCCTTGGTGCATGGCAATCAAAGTTGCCCCGCGAATTTTCCCCTGATGGTCAACGCTGGCTCCTTGTTCAAGATCAAAGCGATAATTCAAATCAGGCTTAATCGGCTCATGGCTGAGGCAATCATATTGTAACTGTAGCTCATAACCAAGTGCTTGCATTAATTGTACTTCAAAGTTACGTAACGCTGCTTCAATAGGCAGCTTAGTTTTGAGCTGTTGTAAACAAGTAAAATAAGCCAGAAATATATCCGGGTAAGGTTCACCTACTGGAAGAAAGTAACGTATTAACTCATTCAAATAGAAGCCGCAGTAGGTATTAATCCCCGGTAGAATCATCTCCGAATTACCCGCCTCTGCATGGTTTAATAGTTTAAGTCCTCCAGCCCCTGTATAACTAATATTTAAAGGCAAAAAAGGTCGTAATAGGCCTAAATGTTTTGCCTTTTGTTGTCTCACGCCTTTGGCAATTAGCGATATTTTTCCTGAGTTTTGAGTTAATACATCAATTAAAACACTGCTTTCTTGATAGGGCTTATGATGTAATAAAAAACAAGCCTGTAAGCCTGAAGACATACTCGTTAACTTTTAAAACCCAAGCTCTGTAATGCGCGCTCATTATCTGACCAACCAGATTTTACTTTGACCCATAATTGCAAATAAACTTTATTGCCGATTAAAGTCTCAATATCTTTTCTAGCTTCCATACCAATGCTTTTTAACAGCTCACCATTTTTGCCAATGACAATATTTTTTTGGGTTTCACGCTCCACCCAAATCAATGCGTAAATTTTAGTGATATGAGGTAACTCTTCATATTTTTCAATTTCTACGGTTAAGGCGTAAGGCAGTTCATCGCCGAGTCTACGCGTTAATTTTTCTCTAATAATTTCTGCAACTAAAAATCGCACTGGACGATCAGTAATTTGGTCTTCTGGATAGATGGTATTGCCTTCAGGCAATAAGTCCATAATCAAGTTATCAAGTAACTCCAAGTTAGTTTTCTTTAATGCAGAAATTGGCACGATTTCTTTAAAGGGATATCGTTTTTGGGCATCAGCAAAAAAAGCAAAAATCTTCTCTTTATCTTTAACTCGATCGATTTTATTTACCGCTAAAATAACCGGCAAATTAGCTTTTTTTAACTTTTCAAAAATAACCTCATCATAATCTTGCCAAGCTAAGCCATCAATTAGCCAAACCACTAAATCGACGCCTAATAACGTCGTATCAGCCGTTTTATTCAAATAGCGGTTAAAGGCTTTTTTATTGCTTTCATGCATACCTGGGGTATCCATGTAAATTGCCTGCCCTTTTTCATTGGTATTAATACCTAAAATTTGATGTCGAGTCGTTTGTGGTTTACGTGAAGTAATACTGACTTTCTGCCCTAATAAATGATTCATTAAGGTTGATTTCCCGACATTTGGCTGGCCAATAAAGGCGACATATCCACAATTCATTTAGATTCCTTGGCTATTTCTTGTAACATTAATTCAGCAGCATTTTGCTCGGCTTTTTTTCTTGAAGCACCTACTCCAATAAACTTAAATTTAAGCAAATCAACAGAACACTCAACTTGAAATGTTTTCTCATGAGGTAAACCCGATTCACTAATCAATTTATATTGGGGTATTTCGATTTGTCTAGCCTGCATATGCTCTTGCAAGCGAGTTTTAGGGTCTTTTTGCCAATTGTCTAAACTAAGCTCGTCCAAACGTTCAGCAAACAAAGTTAAAACCCAAGTTTTACACAGCTCGATACCTTGATCTTTAATTATTGCTCCCATAATGGCTTCTAAAGCATCAGATAAAATAGAGTCACGTCTATATCCACCGCTTTTTAATTCGCCTGAGCCTAAAATTAAATAATCACCAAGTTTATGCTTTCGGGCGAGTTCAGCTAAGGATGTTTGATTGACCAAACTAGCCCTTAAGCGACTTAAAACACCCTCATCTGCACGAGGAAACTTATTATAAAGCGCTTCAGCGATGACAAAACCTAAAATAGAGTCGCCTAAAAACTCTAGGCGTTCATTATTTTTTGAACCTATACTGCGATGCGTCAGTGCTAAAGTAAATAACTCAGGTTGAGAAAAAATTAAGCCTAACTTTTTACAAAGAATTTCGGGAGCTTTTATCACTGCTTTCCTACTTCTATTTCATTATCAAAATCAACCCAGACACTTAGGTTAGCAAAAAGGAGTTGTTTAGTATGGTAAACAATTTGAATTTTCAAGTACCCTTCACGCGAGGTGATTTTTACATGTTCCTTTTTAATGTCATAAACATAGTTCATACCAAACTGCTTGTTTAATGCATTCCTAACCCCCCTCTTACTCTCGTTTTGTATATTAGGGCGATTTTTTACACTTTCTAATGCCTGAACTACTTTACTATGATCCATATAAATTGGACCAACTTTTAAGACTAATAAGGTAAAAAAACCAATCATCCCTAAAACAAAAATCAAAGAAATTAATCCACTCAAAGAACACTAATAGGCAAAAGAAAATGAAGTAAATACACCACATATAAACAATTATTACAAATAATAACAACTAAACAACTACAACAAATAAAAATCATTAAACAACAACG
>CBDVDU010000245.1:0-3881 GCA_965372825.1 uncultured Gammaproteobacteria bacterium
GAGGGGCTTTTAGCCGCGATTTCATATAAGTCGCGGCTAAAAGCCCCTCCCACAAATATCCTCATAATTAACGGCAGTGAACTAAAACTTAAAGTGTAAACTGAGAAATGAAAGATGCCCATGAATGACATGGTTTCTTCGTCTGTACATACTGAGGAGATAGGATTGTACGGGGTATACCCTTACTTTTTATACCATAAGTTCAGTTCAGAAAAAGTTACCATTTGAGATATTCGCAAGGTATAATGCTCGATTTTGAAAAGTAACCGTGCATTTAGAAGTGCCGCCATTTTGATAAGACAATGAATATAACGGCAATTTACCCAGGTACTTTTGATCCTGTCACGAATGGGCATATTGATATTATCGCCCGAGCATCGCGTATCTATCATAAAGTGATTGTCGCCGTTGCGGTTAATAGCAATAAATCACCTTTGTTTGAGATTACTCAGCGGGTCGACTTATTGCAGCAAGTCACTGCTGATTTTGAAAATGTTAGTATTATTGGCTTTGATAATTTATTAGTTGATTGTGCTAAGCAGCAGGGTGCAAGTGTAATCCTGAGAGGCTTAAGAGCAATCTCAGATTTTGAATATGAATTTCAGTTAGCGGGAATGAATCGTCGTTTATCGCCTGATTTAGAAACTATGTTTTTAACGCCAGCCGAGCAATACGAATTTATCTCTTCTAGCATGATTAAAGAAATAGCAAGATTAGGTGGCGATGTTTCCAGCTTTGTCCCTGAGATTGTGCAACACCAATTGTTTAAAAAGTTTAATAGAGGATAAGAATGTCACTACTGATTGATGATGAATGTATAAATTGCGATGTTTGTGAGCCTGAGTGCCCTAATGGCGCGATTTCACAAGGTGAAGATATTTATATTATTGACCCAGCCCTGTGTACTGAATGTGTAGGGCATCACGATTTACCGCAATGTATAGAAGTATGTCCGGTAGATTGTATTGATAAAGATCCTGCAAAAGTTGAAGATCACGATTCGCTTTATCAAAAGTACTTAAAATTAACTGCGTAATTTTTTTAGTCAGGTAATGAAAAAGGGGCGCAAATAGCGCCCCTTTTTTTGTTTAGGAATTAAAATTCAATAACATCCGAAAGCACTGCCAGTCCTTCATAATCTAAAGTTTCGGGTTTTATTTAATGTGCATTCCTTACTTAACCTGTTCCGTGGGACAGTGCTGTTGACTTAAGCCCTCTCTTGTTGGCATAGGTATCTACACAAGTCTAAAAGCCTTCTCCAGAGGGAGAAGGTTGGATGAGGGGAATAAGATAAAGTCTTGATTTTATTCTCCTCACCCCAGCCCTCTCCAACAGGAGAGGGAGCTTATCAGCATTGGGGCTTTAGCTGCGACAGGGTATGCCATTATCGCGGCTAAAGCTCCTCTACTTAAACCTCCAGCAACACTTTACCTCTCAAACCTTAAGCCATTTTTTTACAAACGCATACAATAAATTTATTTTTAATTAATATTTATCCCGCAAAACCTAATCTTGCCCTAAAATAGCGGTAATTTAAATGAAATGGTAACGGAACAAAGTTAAATGGCATTATTACGATTAAAGAAAGCCTCTATCGCATTTGGCACTCACGCCTTACTTAATAAGGCAGAGTTTCAATTAGAAGAAGGCGAACGAGTTGGCTTGTTAGGTAGGAATGGCGAAGGAAAATCAACCTTAATGAAGGTTGTTATGAAGCAAATTCAGGCAGATGAAGGTGAGATCTGGTACAGGCCTGAGCTACGCATTGCAGTTTTAGAGCAAATGCCACACTTGCCAGACGAAGAGACCATTTATGATGTTGTTGCTGGCGGACTGGGTGAGGTAGGAGCATGGATCAAGCGTTATCATGAATTGACCATGCATATGACCGAAATGACCGATGCGGTTATGACCGAAATGGGTGATTTACAGCATAAATTAGATGTTCATAATGGCTGGCAAATACAGCAACGCGTAGAAAACATCTTATCCCAATTGAACTTACCGTCAGAAATGAAAGTCGAAGGCCTATCTGGCGGCTGGAAGCGTCGCGTTTCACTAGCAAAAGCATTGGTCATAGAGCCAGAAGTACTATTGCTTGATGAGCCAACCAACCACTTAGACCTTGAAAGTATCATGTGGCTGGAAGAGCAATTGCTTAATTTTAAAGGTGCCATTTTATTCGTCACCCATGATCGTTCTTTTTTGCAAAAATTGGCAACACGTATTATTGACCTAGACCGAGGTAATCTAGTTTCTTGGCAGGGGGGGTATGCGGATTATTTGGTAAAAAAAGCAGCCGCTCTTGAAGAAGAATCCACGCAAAATGCGCTATTCGACAAAAAGTTAGCTGAAGAAGAAGTCTGGATACGCCAAGGAGTTAAAGCCCGAAGAACACGCAATGAAGGCCGTGTGCGCGCTTTGCAGGCATTGCGCAAAGAACGTTCGCAGCGTCGTAACCTACAAGGTACGACCAAGATTGCTATGGATAGAGGTGATGCATCAGGTAAAAAAGTAGTGGAATTGATCGACGTTACCTTTAACTACCCAGAGAAACCTATTGTTAGTCATTTTTCCTCAGTCATTCAACGTGGCGATAAAATTGGTTTGATTGGACCAAATGGCGCAGGAAAAACCACCTTCTTAAAATTATTATTGAAAGAAATCGAACCTAACTCTGGCACTGTTGAACAGGGTACAAAATTACAAGTTGCGTATTTTGATCAATTAAGAGAAATGTTAGACCCAGAAATGAGCGTTTCCGATGCTATTGCTGGTGGTAATGATCATGTCATTGTTAATGGTGAGCCGCGCCATGTTATCTCTTATTTAAGTGATTTCCTATTTGCACCTGCAAGAGCACGCTCCCCTATTAAAACGCTATCAGGTGGCGAGAAAAATCGCCTCTTATTAGCCAAGCTATTTACCAAGCCTGCTAACTTAATCATTATGGATGAACCAACTAATGATTTAGATATGGAGACTTTAGAACTACTTGAAGAGCGTTTGGTTGAATACGAAGGAACCTTACTTATCGTAAGCCATGATAGAGCGTTCCTAGATAATGTAGTCACCAGTGTTATCGTCTTTGAAGGTCAAGGCGTGGTTAATGAGTACGTTGGTGGTTATTCTGATTGGTTGGAATACAGCAGAGAGCAGGCCAAGCTAGTCGAAAAACCGAGCAAGAAAAAAGCATCTCAGGCGGCAGCAAGTTCAATTGCAGCACCTAAAAAGAAGAAATTAAGCTTTAAAGAGCAAAAAGAACTTGAAGAATTGCCCGTGCAAATTGACGAGTTGGAAGCGAAACAGGGAACAGTGAACGATAAAATATCGGATGCTAAATTTTATCAGCAAGAACAAGATGCTATTAATGTCGTGCTAGGAGAATTAGCACAAATTGAGAAGGATTTAGCCCAGGCATATAAACGCTGGGATGAGCTAGAAGCTGTGCAAGATTAATTCATTGCAATAAAATCTAAGCTGCATTATCATGTACGGCTGTTCAGCACTCGTTGAGCAGTCTATCTGTGGAGAGCTGGCCGAGTGGCCGAAGGCGCACGCCTGGAAAGTGTGTATACGGCAACGTATCAAGGGTTCGAATCCCTTGCTCTCCGCCATTTTTACTAAGACGTTGATTTTAAAATAGAACTTTCTTGTCGGAGAGTTAATTAAACCAGAAAGTGTATTAGCTCATGTAAGTTAATGTGTATTATTTCTGGATAAATGATTATTCATTCCAAACAAATACTAAAAATAGTCAAGCGATTTATTATTGACTATCTTAATATAAAGGACTTTTACAGTCCTTTTTTTGTGCCATTTATTTATTTCTTAACATTAATTTTGGCTACGAAGTTAAGGCGGGACACCTTGATGACTCT
>CBDVDU010000246.1:0-3860 GCA_965372825.1 uncultured Gammaproteobacteria bacterium
CCCCCATAAGCTCGCTAAATCATCAGAATTAGCGGTATTAACCGAAATACTATATTTCAATTCATCATCGCTTAATGCCTGCTGACTACTTTGCTGACTTT
This sequence comes from uncultured Gammaproteobacteria bacterium, assembly GCA_965372825.1. Taxonomy (GTDB): domain Bacteria; phylum Pseudomonadota; class Gammaproteobacteria; order Methylococcales; family Methylomonadaceae; genus Methyloprofundus. The sequence goes on from CBDVDU010000246.1 coordinate 102, forward strand.
CTAAAACAGCTTGCGTAGCATCGGAAACATTATCGGACAGCTTACTCCGCGTATGAATGCGCTCAAGCAGAGCATCCTTATCAGCCTCGGTGTGAATAATGATAAATGGTACTTCACACTGTTCGGCTAACTGTAAAAAAAGTGTCCGCTGCGGTTGCTCTAAAAATGTAGCATCAATCAACACACTATAATTTTCCAGTAAAATATCCTTGGCAAGACTTAATAAATGTTGATAAATTTTATTGCGATTTTCAGCACTATATTGCTTTTCAGCTTGTATCTGTGCGCGCTTACGCTCGACATCGGAACGTAAGGTAATTATCTGATAACGATTAATTATTTGCTCAGCTAGCCAACTTTTTCCAGAACCCGATACACCCTGCATAATAATAAGCATCGGTAATTCTGGCTGAGTGTAGCTCTGTGCTAATTGTAGATAATTATGATACCGACTTACAGCTTGTTTCTGCTCTTCCTCTGACGCATCCTGATGCGCACGAATCGCCTCGACTTTAGCTCTGACCATCGCTCGGTAAACGAGATAAAAGCGTAATAATTTCAGCCCTGAATAATCGCCCGTTTTCTGTAAATAAATATTAAGAAACTGATAGGCGAGATCATGTCGCTGTTTACTCTGCAAATCCATCACCAGAAAAGCCACGTCACTGACGACATCAATCCAATATAAAGCAGGATTAAACTCAATGCCATCAAAAGGCACAACTTGATCATCAATTAAAGCGAGATTGCCCAGATGTAAATCGCCATGACATTCGCGAATAAATCCTTCTTGTTTACGCTGTGTAAAGATAAGTGAAAGTTCAGCGTGTTGCCGTGCGCTCCAAAGCTTTAATGGTTCGAGAATATTCGACTGAGCTAAATCACCCAGTTGTTCAATTTGACTGAAATTTTCTTGAACCGGTAATAAAATACTCTCAGGACAAGCAAATAATGTTTTTGCACTAGCAGAGGGTACTTGGGCATGAAAATCAGCCGTAATAAGCGCTGTTTGCTTTATATGATCAGCATTTAAAAGACCATCAAGCAATAAATGATCAAAGGTATTATCTGGCGGGAATTGACGCATCTTAACCGCATATTCAATCGCTTCATCCAGCCCACTAAGCTCTGGCTGCGTTTCATTGCCAGAAATAGCGATCACCTCCAGATAAATATCGGGAGCAAAACGTGAATTTAAACGCAATTCTTCTCGGCAATAATGTTTGCGTTTAGCTAAAGAAGAAAAATCTAGAAAACCCAGGTTCAAAGGCTTTTTTATTTTATAAGCGTAGGAACCCGTTAAAAGCACCCAAGAAATATGTGTTTCGATAAGTTTAAAGCTATCGACAGGATGTGGATACAGCGCAGGGTTTTGAAGTGATTTTATCAATTGAGCTGTCATAATTCGACGACCTTTTAGCTATAAATCAAGTAGGTTTCGATTGTAACATTTTATGCCCATATCATTTTATCCACTTAGTTTCTAACTGCCTATGCTCAGCCGCACAGTCTCGAAGATACAAATTGATTAAGCTTTGATAAGGAATACCTTTTGTATCCGCCATTTCTTTAAAATAAGAAATCGTTTCATCATCAATACGAATAGTAATTTGTTTTTTAAGACGTTTTGCATAGGGGTTTTTAACCGACTTTGAAAAATCGTAAGATTCACGCATAACTAAAACCCTCATACTGTTTTCGTTCAAGTTTATCAGCTTTTCAAGCTGAAATGATACGAATAGTGTTCGAGCCTCGCTCACAATGACAAACCGTTAATAAACTATATTGTGAACTCGTTCCCATAAGAATAAATCGTTCCTCTCCTTCTGAATTATCGGGATCAGGAATTAATCGCGCTAACTCATCAGCAAACACCGTTTTAGCTTCATCAAACGAGATGCCGTGCTTCTTCTTATTTGAGAGATTTTTATTCTCATCCCACTCGAATTTTAAGCTATTCATGCAATGAGTATAATTATATTGTAGTTACAAATCAAACGGCAGTTCTCGATTGTAATAATTATACCTATTACCATTTCAACGACCCCTCGTAGCCCGTATGGAGTTTATGGAATACAGGAAATCAACGCGATGAATATCCTTTCAATCTCTCACCATTCGTACCCTCACCCCATTCAACAACACCAACATTAACAGCCCCCCTAACAACCCCGGCATCAACCAAAAATTCCGCTGATAATAGGTCGCTTTAGGTTCCTTTAAATATGGCACTTTATACAGACCCGACCAAGTTTCATGCATAGGTGATTGCTGCAGTATTTCCCCCGATGCTAATACCACAGTAGAAATACCGGTATTAGTCACGCGCACTAACGGGCGACGTGTTTCTACTGCTCGGCCTAAAGTCATAATCATATGCTGGTACGGCTCTTGCCATGTGCCGTACCAAGAGTCATTGGTCACATTGACAATAAATTGCGCGCCTAAATCTGCTAGAGATATAGAAAAGTCAGGGAACAAGCTTTCATAGCAAATTTGTGGGCCTATTTTATAGTCATTTAACGTCAATAATTTCGTTGGGCCTGCACCTCGACCGAAATTACCGACCATCGGCAATAACTCTCTTAATACGGGGAAATATTCTTCTCCCGGCAAGAACTCACCAAAGGCTAATAAAATCGATTTACTGTAATAAGGTGACTGCACTTCACCTTTTTCATTTAAGGTAAATAAGGAATTGGTGATTAAGCCCGTTTGCAGGTCTTTGGCATACGAGCCGGTAATTAATGGGACATGTCGATCATTCACATATTGGATTAATTGCTGCGCGTAATGGCTATTCTGATATTGATCATTTAACAAAGAGGGAAATGCTGTCTCAGACCACAGAATAAAATCAATCTCTTTACCAGCATGAGCACGCAAGCCTGCATCGGTGACATCTTGGTATTGTTGAATAATTTTACTGTAAAATCCACGCCCAAATTCAGCGGCAACTTTTTCCGCATTACCGATATTGGCTTGAACTAATAAGGCATTAAAAGAAGTATCTGGCTTAGGTAAAAATGCTTTAGTGCTTAAACCAAAAGCATTTAACATCATAAAAACGGTGATAAATCGCAGCAGTATTTTTTTTCTTACCGCTTTATCATGTCTATTCTGCCATGCAAAATATAAGGAAACATTAGCAAGTAGTGTCAACATACTTAATCCACTAAAGCCTATATATTCTGCTAACTGGTAAACGGGCATTTGCACGCCATACCACGCATAGCCGAAGTTCCATTTAAATAGCATCGGCAGTGCCCACAGACTTAAAGCCGTGAACAAACTCATAACTAAGATAGATTGCCAACCAGTATAGAGTTTTTGTTTATAGCCAATAAACCATAAGATTCCAGCAACAGGGATGAATAAATGCGCAATCAGCGCAAATAATAGCATCCCTAAGACAGCAACAAACCAAGGTAAATGAGCGAACTCATGCAATAGATAAGCGACCCAGTTGAAGCCAACCAAAGTAAATACAAAAGTAGCTAAAATACCGCTAAGTATGACATTGCGTAACCGTGTTTGCTGCTCCCAGAAGATCCAAAGCGGGATAAAGGCAAACAACGAAGCCCAAGGCGGAAAAGGAATATAACTGGTGCCGATTAAAATGCCAGATAAGATAGGCAGTAACCACGGAGTTTTTAAACTCATTTTTAGTACTCTAAGGTAGGGCGGACTTTAGTCCGCTAGTGTAAGCGAATGGTGGGTTTAATTTTTAAGCTAGGTAGGGCGTGGCTTTAGCCCGCA
>CBDVDU010000247.1:0-3821 GCA_965372825.1 uncultured Gammaproteobacteria bacterium
AACTGCTCTAGCACCTAGCTCATTGCAAATATTGGTACGAATTTCTTTTGCCGTAACAAAATCATTGCGATGCACAGTAAAGGTGAAATCTGTAGTCGCATCATCCGCCACATTTTGAATAATCATATCGACTTCAATATTCGCATCTGCAATCGGCCCTAAGATTTTAAAGGCAGCTCCAGGAATATCAGGCACGCCTGTAATCGTTAACTTTGCTTCATCTTTGTTGAATGCAATACCTGAAATTAACGCTTGTTCCACTTCTGATTCCTCGTCGTAAGTAATGAGCGTGCCCCGCCCTTCTGAAAATGATGATAAGACGCGCAAGGCGACATTATATTTACCGGCAAACTCTACCGATCTAATTTGCAATATCTTTGAGCCTAAACTGGCCATTTCCAGCATTTCTTCAAAGGTAATTTTATCCAATCGACGCGCTTTTGGCTCAATGCGTGGATCAGTGGTATAAACCCCATCGACATCAGTATAAATATGGCATTCATCAGCCTTTAAAGCCGCCGCCAATGCTACTGCCGTCGTATCTGAACCACCACGCCCTAAAGTCGTGATATTCCCTTGCTCATCCATACCTTGAAAGCCAGCAACCACAACCACTTTACCCGCATTCAAGTCAGCATGTATATTAGCATCATCAATACGTTTAATTCTTGCTTTGGTATGTGCACTATCTGTTTCGATACGCACCTGCCCGCCTGTATAAGAACACGCCGGACAGCCTAATTCTTGTAGAGCCATACTTAACAAAGCGACCGTGACCTGTTCGCCCGTTGAAAGCAAAACATCCATTTCACGCGAAACTGGATTTTGCTGCATTTGTTTTGCTAAATCCGTTAAACGGTTAGTCTCACCACTCATCGCCGACAACACAACGACCAGCTTATCGCCTTTATCGTATGCTGCTTTTACTTTTTCTGCTACCGCTTTAATCCGCTCAACCGTACCTACAGAGGTACCGCCAAACTTATACACATACATCGCCATTCTTTAAGCACCTATTTGTTCACGCACCCACTCAGGCACTTGTTGTAACGCTTGTTCTAATTTCTCAGGCTCTGTACCACCTGCTCTTGCCATATCTGGACGACCACCGCCTTTTCCACCCACTTGCGTGGCAACCGCATTAACTAAATCACCCGCTTTAACGCGCGCAGTTTGATCTTTCGTGACGCCGGCAATTAAAGTGACTTTACCATCTTTTACAGTAGCTAAAACGATTGCCGCACTCACCAATTTATTCTTTAATTGATCCAGCACATCCGTCATTGCTTTAGGCTCTACACCGTCTAATTTAACCGCAAGAACTTTAATTCCACCGATTTCAACCGCTTGGCCTGCCAATTCACCACCCGCCGAGCTGGCTAATTTAGACTGCAAACGCTCTAATTCTTTTTCTAAGGCTTTACTCTTATCCATCAACTGCTGAACTTTTTCAGCGGCAGCTTCGGGCGTTGATTTAACCACACTCGCTATTACTGTAATAGCTTTTTCGCGACCTTCCAGCCATTGTATAGCTGCTTCACCGGTAATGGCTTCAATACGACGCACGCCTGAAGCAACACCGGTTTCACTGATAATTTTAAACAAACCTATATCACCCGCTCGCTTAGCATGCACGCCACCACACAATTCCGTCGAAAAATCACCAATTTTTAAAACCCGAACTTCATCGCCATATTTTTCGCCAAATAAAGCCATTGCACCCGCATTAATCGCATCTTCTTTAGACATAACATCGGCTGTAACCGCTGCATTATGACGAATCTGCTGATTCACTATGCGCTCGATAATCTTAATTTCTTCAGCCGTCATCGGTTCAAAATGCGCAAAATCAAATCGCAAACGCTCAGCATTCACTAAAGATCCTTTTTGCGTCACATGATCACCTAAGACTTGGCGCAATGCTGCATGCAATAAATGCGTAGCTGAATGATTTAAGGTGATGGCTTGTCTACTAATTGGCTCAACAAATGCATTACATGGCAGGTTATTTTTTAATTCGCCCGATACAACTTTACCGTAATGCAGAAATAATGAACCACCCTGCTTTTGCGTATCCGTTACTTCAAAAACGGCGCCTTCAATTTCGATGCGACCGCGATCACCCGTTTGACCACCTGATTCAGCATAAAAAGGTGTACTTTCTAACACTACAACCCCTTCAGCACCTTCCGCTAAAACACTGACAGCCTCACTTTGCTGAAATAAGCCGATGATTTTCGACTCTTCATTTAGCTGCTGATAACCGGTAAATTCGGTTTGCGCATCTAATTTAATCGTTTGATTGTAACCATCGCCAAAACTCTTCGCTGCTCGTGCTCTAGTACGCTGCGCTGTCATGGCAATATCAAAACCTGCATGATCAACTGAAAGGTCATTTTCACGCGCATAATCAGCGGTTAAATCGACCGGAAAACCATAAGTATCATAAAGCTGAAAAACAATATCACCAGGAATCACTGTCCCGTGCATTTTTTCTACACAAGCTTCCAGTATTTTCATACCTTGCTCTAAAGTCTCAGCAAAACGCTCTTCTTCTAATTTTAAAATGCGCTCCACTTGCTCTTGCGCTGCCGCAAGCTCAGGGTAAGCTTCACCCATTTCCGCGACTAAAGGCGCGACCAATTGAAAGAAGAATACTTCACGAACGCCTAAACGATAACCATGACGAATCGCGCGACGAATAATACGACGCAACACATAACCACGCCCTTCGTTTGAAGGCATCACTCCATCAACGACCATAAATGCACATGAGCGTATATGATCAGCAATTACTCGCAAAGAGCTTTCCGTTAAATCTTTAGTTCCTGCTAAATCAGCAGCCACTTTTAATAATTTCTGAAATAAATCAATTTCGTAGTTATTGTGTACACCCTGTAACACGGCAGCAATACGCTCCAAACCCATACCGGTATCGACTGATGGCTTAGGCAGTGGTGTTACGTGTCCGTCCATATCGCGATCATACTGCATGAACACCAAGTTCCAGATTTCAATATATCTATCGCCATCTTCTTCTGGCGTACCGGGAGGTCCACCAGCAATATCTTCGCCGTGATCGTAAAAGATTTCAGTACAAGGGCCACATGGACCAATATCACCCATAGACCAGAAATTATCTTTCGCGCCAATACGCGAAAAACGCGTGGCATCAATTTTTACATCTTCTAGCCAGATTTTTTCAGCTTCGGAATCTTCATCAAAAACCGTAACCCATAATTTCTCAGCTGGAATTTCCAGCTCTTTGGTTAAAAAGTCCCAAGCAAAGTGAATGGCTTCTTTTTTGAAATAATCACCAAAACTGAAATTACCCAACATTTCAAAAAAAGTATGATGTCTTGCCGTATAACCTACATTTTCCAAATCATTATGCTTACCACCGGCACGTACACAGCGTTGACTCGTGGTTGCGCGCACGTAATTACGTGGCTCGCGACCTAAAAAAGTATCTTTAAATTGCACCATTCCGGCATTGGTAAACAATAAAGTCGGATCATTACCAGGCACTAAAGAGCTTGAAGGCTGAATAGAGTGACCTTGATCTGCAAAGAACTTTAAAAAAGTAGCACGCAATTCTGCGCTAGTCAGATTTTTCATAATTAACTGGGTTATATAAACGTTTTTAAATCATTAGCTCTTCAATATTTAAGAGCCTATTTTTCTTTTACCAATGTAGCCCGTATGGAACTTACAGAATACGGAGAAAATAAGTTACGTACACCCTGTATCCCGCAAGCTTCATACAGGCTAAGGCACTAAACTCGACGCAGAGCGTCTAAATATGCATTCCCACGCAGAAG
>CBDVDU010000248.1:0-3820 GCA_965372825.1 uncultured Gammaproteobacteria bacterium
AGATTTCTCGTAAATCTGAAAATCCATCAATTACGCGGGATGTTTCTGGGGAAGGAGTTCAGCAAGCTTTATTGAAATTAATTGAAGGTACGGTTGCATCTGTTTCACCGCAGGGTGGCCGAAAGAATCCACAGCAAGAGTTTATTCAGGTAAATACCGCAAATATTTTATTTATTGTTGGTGGTGCCTTTTCAGGATTAGATAAAGTCATTAAGCAGCGCTCTGAGAAGGGTGGTATTGGTTTTTCTGCTGAAGTGAAAACTAAAGATGATGCTAAAAATGTTGGTGAGTTATTTGCTGAGGTTGAGGCGGAAGACTTAATTCGCTATGGTTTGATTCCAGAATTTGTAGGACGATTGCCGGTTGTTGCGACACTTGAGGAATTAAGTGAAGAAGCGTTGATTCAAGTATTGACTGAGCCTAAAAATGCATTAATTAAGCAATATAAAAAGTTGTTTGAGATGGAAGGCACTGAGTTGGAGTTTCGTGACGATTCGTTGTCTGCGATCGCGCAAAAGTCTATGCAACGAAAAACTGGGGCAAGAGGCTTAAGAACTATTGTAGAAAATGTTTTGTTAGATGCGATGTATGAAATTCCATCGGCTGATAATGTTTCTAAAGTTGTCATAGATAAGTTGGTTATTGACGGTGAAAATGACCCTTATTTTGTTTATGGGAATGAAAAGAAGGTTGCAGCATCTAAATAGATTCGTATAAGTATTTTTAAGAATTATTGAAAGCGGGGGTTTATTATTAAGCCACCGCTTTTTTTATGTCTTACGCCTTGTTATATAAAATAAGCACCCTTATATTAGAAAGATATATTTAAAAAATAAATGAAGGTTCCCTGTATGGAAACGAATGAAATAATAGATGTAATTGTTGATGAAAATTTAATTCCAGTATTGCCATTAAGGGATGTGGTGGTTTATCCGCATATGGTTATTCCTTTGTTTGTCGGGCGTGAAAAGTCGATTGAGGCCTTAGATAAGGCGATGGCAGAAGATAAGCAAATTCTGCTAGCGACGCAAAAAGAAGCCGACCTTGATGATCCTAGCTTTGAAGAGTTGCATCAAGTTGGGACTTTGGCTAATATTTTACAATTATTAAAACTGCCTGACGGAACGGTAAAGGTTTTAGTTGAAGGTGAGCAGCGTAGTCAGGTGCTCAAGTATCATGAGCAAGAAGGTTGTATTTTTGCTGAATTGACTGAAATTAATGACATATTCACGCTCGCTGATAAAGAGCTTGATGTCATGGTGCGGGCTGCAGTGGATTCATTTGGTCGCTATGTGAAATTGAATAGCAAGATTCCACCTGAGGTTTTAAATGCCTTATCTGGAATTGACGAGCCTGGTCGTCTTGCGGATACGATGGCTGCTCATATGAGCTTGAAAGTGTCAGAAAAGCAAGAATTACTTGAGCTGTCTGATGTTGTGGCGCGTCTTGAAAAGCTGATGTTGCTGATGGAGAGTGAAGCAGACTTATTTGAATTAGAAAAGAATATTCGTGTTCGCGTAAAGCAGCAAATGGAAAAGAACCAAAGAGAATATTATCTGAATGAGCAAATGAAAGCTATTCAGAAAGAATTAGGCGACATGGATGATGCGGTCAGTGAAGTGGAAGAGCTGGAGCAAAAGATCGCTCAGGCGGGTATGTCTAAGGATGCAAAGGAAAAAGCGGAAGCAGAGCTAAATAAGCTTAAGATGATGTCTTCGATGTCGGCTGAAGCATCTGTTGTGCGTAATTATATAGATTGGATGCTGAATGTGCCTTGGAAAAAGAAAACCAAAGTACGTCATGATTTGAAACTAGCTGAAGAAATTTTAGACGCAGATCATTATGGACTGGAAAAGGTCAAAGAGCGTATTTTAGAGTATCTTGCTGTGCAGCAACGAGTGAAGTCGCTAAATGGGCCTATTTTATGTTTAGTCGGGCCACCTGGGGTGGGTAAGACGTCTTTGGGGCAATCGATAGCGCGAGCAACCAATAGAAAATACATCAGAATGGCTTTGGGTGGTGTGCGTGATGAGGCGGAAATAAGAGGTCATCGCCGTACTTATATTGGTTCAATGCCAGGTAAGATTTTACAGAACTTGTCAAAAATTAAGGTGCGTAACCCTTTGTTTTTGCTTGATGAGATCGATAAAATGGCGGGCGATTTTCGTGGTGATCCAGCATCAGCACTGCTAGAAGTGCTAGACCCAGAACAAAATAAAGCCTTTGCTGATCATTACCTAGAAGTTGACTTTGATTTATCTGATGTCATGTTTGTGGCGACGGCAAATACGATGAATATTCCAGGTCCTTTATTGGATCGAATGGAAGTTATTCGTTTGGCGGGCTATACCGAAGATGAGAAAATCAATATTGCCATGCGTTATTTAGTGCCTAAGCAACTAAAAAAGAATGGTTTATTAGATTCAGAAGTGCTGATTATAGAAGAAGTTATTCAGGATATTGTTCGCTATTATACGCGAGAGGCTGGTGTGCGCAGTTTAGAGCGGGAAATTTCTAAAATCTGTCGCAAAGTTGTTAAGCAGTTATTGCTCAAAGAGAAGCAAGGAATTGTTGATGTTGTGTCAGGCAATTTATCTGATTATTTAGGTGTACGTCGCTTTAGTTATGGCCTTGCGGAAGAAAAAGATCAAGTGGGTCAAGTAACTGGATTGGCTTGGACTGAGGTTGGTGGTGAGATGTTGACCATTGAGTCGGCTGTTATGCCAGGAAAAGGCAAGCAACTATCGACCGGTAAGCTTGGCGATGTGATGAAAGAATCTATCGCGGCAGCCATGACTGTTGTGCGAGCGCGCGCTGGTATTTTAGGTATCAGTGATGAAGCATTTCAGACGCAGGATTTACATATACATGTGCCCGAAGGAGCGACGCCAAAAGATGGGCCTAGTGCAGGTGTCGGCATGTGTACGGCGATTGTTTCAGCGTTAACATCGATTCCGGTGCGCGCTGATGTAGCGATGACGGGTGAGATTACTTTGCGTGGTGAAGTGCTTGCTATTGGTGGGCTGAAAGAGAAATTACTGGCTGCGCATCGAGGTGGAATTAAAACAGTATTAATCCCGCATGAGAATGAAAAGGACTTGGTTGATATTCCGGATAATGTGAAGCAGAATTTGATAATTAAACCTGTGCGCTGGATTGACGAGGTTTTAGAAATTGCTTTACAGTATCAGCCAGAGCCGATAAAAAAAATCAGTACTCAGACAGAAAAGAAAGGGCTTAAGTCCAAAGTAAAATCAGTCACTGCGCATTAATTTTTTTGTATCAAGCCGTATCGCTTGACATGTCTGGTGTGTAGTTGATATAAATACGCACGGTTTGAGGGTTTTTATTTTTAGGCCGGTCGACATAATTGTATGCTGTGTAAATTACCTATGGAGAAGAATAAATGAATAAATCTGAACTTATCGATGCAATGGCTGACGCCTCAGAATTAACTAAAGCAGATGCTGGGCGTGCACTTGATGCGTTTATGTCGTCAGTTACCGATGAATTAAAAAGAGAGTATACTGACCCTAAAGATGCGCCATCTGTTGCATTAGTTGGCTTTGGAACCTTTACTGTAAAAGATAGAGCTGAGCGTAAAGGACGTAACCCACAAACAGGTGCTGAAATTACTATTAAAGCAGCAAAAATCCCTTCTTTTAAAGCGGGTAAAGGTTTAAAAGATAGCGTGAATGGTTAATTAAAACATTTTTCAAAGAAATGTTGCTTAATTATAAAAAAGCATTATAATACTATTTCTTGAGTCGGGTGCTTAGCTCAGCTGGGAGAGCATCGCCCTTACAAGGCGAGGGTCGGG
>CBDVDU010000249.1:0-3806 GCA_965372825.1 uncultured Gammaproteobacteria bacterium
TTATTGGATAACACCCAGACATAAGTGGCGATGCCCGTGTTGTAGAACATATCCGTCGGCAAGGCGACAATGGCTTCTAATAAATCTGCCTCCAGTATATAACGACGAATTTCGGATTCACCCGAGCCTGCGCCGCCGGTAAATAAAGGCGAGCCATTCAGGATAATACCAATACGTGCACCGCCTTGTTCTGCCCCTCTGAATTTACTAATAAGATGTAATAGGAATAATAAAGAGCCATCTGAAACACGGGGTAAACCTGCCCCAAATCGACCGTCAAAGCCTTTTAAGTTATTTTCATCTTTAATTACCTGTTCAATCTTTTTCCAGTCAACACCAAAGGGAGGGTTAGACAACATGTAATCAAACTTATCGGCATAGAGTTGATCATTCGATAAAGTATTGCCCAGTTTGATATTGCTAACGTCTTGGCCTTTAATCAGCATATCGGCTTTACAGATGGCGTAACTTTCTGGATTTAGCTCTTGGCCAAATGCTCGCATTACTGCTTGAGGGTTTAATTCATGCACGTATTCCATGCCTGAGGATAAAAATCCACCTGTACCTGCTGTGGGGTCGTAAATGGTGCGAATAATCCCAGGTTTAGTTAAGGCATCATCGTCTTCCATAAACACTAATGCCGTTGTCAGGCGAATAATGTCGCGCGGGGTAAAGTGCTCGCCAGCGGTTTCATTAGAGCCTTCAGCAAAGCGCCGAATGAGCTCTTCAAACACTAAGCCCATGTCATGATTAGAGATCGCTTTAGGGCTTAAATCCGTTTGTCTGACTTTTTGAACAATTTTATAGAGTAGATCCGCATCATTAAGCTGGCCGATAAATTCAGCAAAGTTAAAGTATTCAAATATTTCACGCGCATCTTTTGAAAAGCCTTGGATATAGGATTCGAGGTTATCTTTAATGCCGGCTTCACCCAATTTGGATAAATCCATTTTTGAGGTATTAAAAAAGGATAAGCCATTAGTTGCGCGTAATAACATTTTTTCTTGCGCTTCTTCGGGTAAGCCCATGGCTTGGACTTTATTATATTCTGCTAAGACGGCTTCTTTGCTATCCTCTAGCACACCTTCTAAACGACGTAATAAAGTGAAGGGCAAAATGACACGGCCATATTGGCTTTGTTTGAAATCACCACGTAGTAGGTCGGCAAGCGACCAAATAAAGGCTGCTAGATTGTTGGGGGCTTGAGTCATGGGTTCCGTTTTTTGTAGCTGTTGTTATCAATTTTCTGAGCTTTTATCAATCTGAGGTAATTGTTTTCAGAAGCATTAGTAACATCTAACCTTTCAGGATAAGTTCAATAAACTTGCCGCCACTTTTTCCATACCCACAGGATACTTTTCCAACTAATTATCTAAACAAGTCGGACATGATAATTAATTTTTATGTCGATTACTGAGTTGCACTAAAGCTTCTGTTAATACAGATTTTATAAATGCATCCGATTTACCAAAAAACGTACTTCCTAACAAATGACTAGCAAACGCAGTAACATCCATTCCTAGTCGCGTTTTTTTCTCTTTAGTTTCATCATTATTGTCATGTTCCTTTTCAGACAATGGTGTGGTTTCCTGTTTATAGCTATTAATCACTGCTTTAATTTCTTCAAGTTTAAGGTTTTTATCCTTAATTTCTCTATAAACATCCTCTGCAATTTCTTTATTTTTTGGTGCAGATATAAGGTATCCAGCGGAAACAGGAATTCCTTCTAGCGTTCGATCACCTTGAAAAAATCTAGCTAAGTTAATTATTTTGCCTGTATTACTGCTATTTAGTTCCGTAAAGTTTACGGAAAGCCATTGGCCAAACTCTATATTTGATTGAAACCTATCTCTTGCTTCCAGTAATATTTGCCCTTTAAACAGCTGGCTTTGATAATCAATCTCTTTATATCTAACAGATAGCTCTTCTAAGGTTAATTTTTTTAATAAATTCGCGTCAAAAGGATCGACTGGGTCAGGAATATAATTTTCAGAATTCGCTATAAATTCTTGAGTTGTTTCGGGCAATTCACCTTTAATAGGTCGTGCAATTTTCCCTATCGCCATTACTTTAATACCTCGTTCATTAGTTCTATAAATTGAGAAACTGCTTTTTCGTTAGTTGTTTCAGTAATACCTTGCCCAGTACAGCTAATATCAGACCAAACTTTTCGGGCAGTAATAAAACCTTTAGCTAAAGTGACGTAATCATAATCCGCAATCAACTCTGATATTGCTTCACGAGCTTCATCCGTATCTTTTATGCGCGGATTTGAATTTACTCCAGTTAAAACAATAACGGCTCGTAACCCTTCATTTTGTACTTTAGCTTCTTCTAAAGATCTCAATGACTGATTGAGTGTCATTAAACTGATATTTGATGGGAACACGGGCACAATAACCAAATCACTCACGAGCAAAGCATACCGACCACTTGCATCATTTTTACCGCCGCAATCACAAATTAAATGCTCATATTTCGATGATAATTCTTTTAACGATGAATAAACTGTCGTTCCTGATTTTTCAACGGTAGGAATTGATGCTAGTGAGTGATCAGCATCACGATATTCCATCCAAATAACCGCTGATTTTTGTGAATCTAAATCACACAGTAAAACATCAATTCCTTTATTTTTAAGGTATACCGCTGCTGAAACAGCAATACTTGTTTTTGTTGATGATTTTGTAGCAAAAATAGTAGTAATCATAATTAGTATTTTGTAGTGACTCTCAATATTTTCAGGAATAAATCTATCTTACCGCGTCCTTCATAGCTTTTATTAAGCGCTGCTTAACCTCGTCTGTTTTTTCTCCGGGTCGAGCATGTTGTTTTATCTCTTTTTCGGTTATATGTTTGGGTAACTTAGCAGGGGCTTTTTTTTCTTTCGGTGGTTCTTTGCGGGTAAACATAACAATATCATCATTTATTGAGATATTGTATTCAGGAAGGTGGTTGGTTTCAGTTACTTTGTTGATATTAAACCGCAGTTTATTCAGTGGTGAATTTGAGCCTATTTTATCCTTTAATTTATCCAAGCTTATTTTCCAAGCTACTTGATTGCCACAATGCTTTCTAGCTAGCTCATATAAGCGACGCTCAGTGGGCTTTCTAAGCTTAAAATAATCCTTATCAATACTCAACACAGCATTGCCTAATACTGAATTAAAAAACCAATCAGAAAGAACAACTTCCACAGCCACCATACGCCCATTTTTACCCTCTTTAACAATATACCAGCTATCAATTAAACCAAATTCAGAAAGCACCTCTTTACCGTTAGTTTTTATGTCTGTTTCAATTCGGGTACCACTTAATCTTTCTAATCCATCTTTTAATTGAGTATATGACTTTCCATTAATGGTCTTATTGGTTGAACTTAGATAATCGTAGGCAGTAAAACGAACCCTTCTGGAAATGCCTTCGCCATTGTTTTTTGCATTCATCAAACAAGAAGTAAGGTAAAGTAATATATCTTTGTCATGAATAGTAGCTAAACCTGTGTAACTAGGTTTTATTTTGATGGTGTTACCATTGTACTGATACACCAACATCCGGTGATCAGGCTTGGTGGATAAACTAAATACAGGATGCTCCATTGATGCAGAGTCATCCTTGTAAGTATCAAAGACATCACAGATAAAAAAATCCGTTTGTTTATGCTTATCAGAAGCAAGAAAGTCAGCCATAACTATTGAGGTATCAGGAACAAAATCTTATGATGCACTATACAATACTATTGAGGTATCAGGAATAGTTTATTTATTTTTATGTATTTACAACCAAAAATAGAGCTAAGAAATCTT
>CBDVDU010000250.1:0-3797 GCA_965372825.1 uncultured Gammaproteobacteria bacterium
CTCAGATGTTTAATTTCCAACGCATTAGGATACATGTCTTTTAAACGACGCATGGGCTCATGTAAGCCTTCTTTATCTTCCAATTCGGCGCGAATAAAATCTTCTCGCTGAGTATCTAAATGCGCTTGCTCTAATATATTAGTCAACGTACCTCGTACAGTACGCATGTCTCGTGCGGGCTTTAAAGGAATATGTAGGCTACTCACAAAACCATGATCATCGAGAATCACTTCCGTTATGCCTTTATTATGTTTCACTTCGCTAAAACTGTATTTAAGCAAGGAGCCAGAGTAGCGCACATGCTCATAACCTGCACGTTGCGCCTGATGTAAATGCCCCATCGCTACATAATCAAATTGACTGAGTATATTGGCTTCAATATGTGACGTGCCTCCTACCGATAATTGCCGTTCTGAATCACTCACTTCTCCACCAATAACAAATTCATGAATAATTAGCACACTACGTTTACCTTTAGGATGTTGCTCAATAATGCGGGCTACTTGTCGCTGAATAACATCCTGATGCGTCAATATTTCACTATCTTGATATAAAGAGCGTGCGGCAATTGGCGATAAATAAGGCAGCGGGTAAAAAAACACTTCACCGTGCTTATCGCTTAAGATAATAGGCTGAATTTCGACACTCGCTTTACCTATAATATGTACCTTAGCTTTCTCTAGTAGCTTAGAAGCAAAACTCAAGCGCGGCCCACTGTCATGATTGCCACTAATCATAATAATAGGCACTGCTAAATTCCCGCCCACATAATTGATAAAACTTTCTAATAAGCGCACCGCACCTTCGGATGGAATAGCTTTATCATAAATATCACCGGCAATAATTAACGCATCTGGTGGATTCCGTTCAATTTCGGCTTTTAATTGCTCGAGTATATATTGCTGATCTTCAAGTAAAGAAACATTATGTAAAATACGACCTAAATGCCAGTCGGCAGTATGAATAATACGCATAGTTTTAGGGGGTGTGATTTAGTTTGTAAGCAATTTAGCTTAGTTTAATGGTAGATCGTTAACCAAAATAAAGGACATTCTTAAAAAAAACCAGCATTAGTTTATACCTACTCTAAGTGATGCTAAAATACAACCATGCATGATTTAACTACTTTGAAATTAATTGAACGTATCAGTACTCTATTGAGGGCTGAGCAGCGAAAAAAATATTCTGCGCTAGGACTACAACCCGTCCATGTACAAACACTTGACTATTTAGCCAGTTGCAACCGCTTTAGTGACTCGCCAGCAGCCGTCACAGACTATTTAGGCTTAACTAAAGGCACCGTTTCGCAAACTCTACAAGTTTTGGTGCGTAAAGGATTCATTGAAAAAAAACAAGATAATGTTGATAAACGTATCGTTCACCTGAAGATACTACCTGAGGGCAAAGCGCTTTTACAAAGCATTACCCCTTTTGATGTCTTCACTAAGGCTGAACAAGCCATTGAAAATAAACAATTTGACTCTATCAGTGCCGCACTTTATGAGGCGCTCGTTGCCTTGCAAAATGTTAATGGCACCAGTAGTTTTGGGCAATGCAAAAACTGTATTACCTTCAGCGAAGAAAATGATCACTATTATTGTTTATTAATGCAACAGCCATTGAGCCAAGCGGATATTGAAAAAATTTGTCGCGAATATGTCTCTGTTACCAATTCTGGCTTAGTCTAAACTAAGCTTTATTTATACACTACTGGAAAATTTTATGTTTAATCCAAAATCAATTGATGATATTGCTAGCCGCTTAAGCGATGCTATTCCTCCGGGCTTAAATAACTTTAAAGAAGATATGGAGAAAAATTTTCGCGCTATTTTACAAAGTGCTTTAGGTAAAATGGATTTAGTGACTCGTGAAGAATTTGAAGTACAAAAAGGCGTCTTAGCTAAAACACGTTCTAAACTAGAAGACTTAGAAAAACGTGTTGCTGAAATGGAAGGACACATTTCAAAATAGTCCCAGCATCAAATCAATAGCTTGAGTTTCAACTCAAGCTATTTTCTTAATCCTCTCTGCAAGCCCACTAAATCGCTCAACTTTACGTTGAATCGTTTGTAAGAATACCTCTTTATTAGTCACCATTTTTAGCGTGGTTTTAGCTCGCGTTATTCCCGTATAAATAAGCTCTTTAGTTAATATTGGGTTAATCACTTCCGGCAATACCAATAACACCTCATCAAACTCTGAGCCTTGACTTTTATGTATAGTCATAGCAAAAACAGTTTCACAATAAGGCAAGCGCGCAGGTAAATACTTTCTAACAGCGCCATCAGCATGTAAGAAAAAGACCATTAATTGCCCTCGATTTTCAGAATCAGGCATACAAATACCTATATCGCCGTTATATAACTGCAGAACTGCATCATTTTGCGTAATCATGATAGGCCGGCCACTATACCAATCACCCGAATTTTTAATGAGTCGTTGCTCTATCAGCGCTTGAGTCACTCGAAAGTTAATATCATCAACACTGTATAAGCCCTGCCGCGTTGCACATAGCACTTGAAAAGCACTAAAAGCCGCATAACATTCTGTAAAGTCGGCATTTTCAGAAATTAACTGTAAGTAGGCGACTTGTTTATTGACGATATAGTCAATTAAATCTTCCTTCAAAAAACAAACTTCTGCGTAATTCTTTGTTAATAATTCCCAAGCCAGATCAGCTTCTTGATGATTAATTGCTTCAGCGAAAGTTTTTATATGCCCAGAAAAACGGTAAGAAACTTTCAGCTCCTGCGTGTACTTGGGCAAAGCATTCGTTAAATCAGCCAATACCGTTCCTGTTTCCACGGATGCTAGCTGATCTTTATCACCCAATAAAATAAGCCGTGCATTTACTTTTAAAGCGTTGACCAATTTAGTCATTAAAGGTAAATCAATCATCGACACTTCATCAACTACGATAATGTCATAAGGCAATGGAGAGTCAGCATTATATTTAAAATAGGGCGATGGCGGCCTTGCACCAAGTAAGCGATGAATCGTGACAACTTGTTCAGGAATCATTTCCTTTAACGCCTCAGAACAATCTAAACCGTTTTTACTTTGCCCGATAGATTCTTGCAGCCTCATAGCTGCCTTTCCAGTAGGTGCTGCAAGCATGATATTTAAAGGAATTTCTGAAAATTCCTGTAACAAAGCCAGAATTTTAACCACCGTTGTTGTTTTTCCTGTGCCCGGCCCACCTGTTACGATAGTAAATGGATACTTTATAGCTGCAATCGCCGCTTGTTTTTGCCAATCAATGCTGTCAATAACAGGAAAGTATCGATCAAATACCTCAGGAGAACGACTCAGTAAAGAATCTGCTCCCATCAAACTAACTAATTTCTTCGCTAGTTGGCACTCATAGCTCCAATATCGCTGTAGATATAGTTGGTTGTCTTCCAATACCAAAGGTAATGTGCCAGTTTCATCTGCCATACCTGAGTTCAGCACTACAGTTAGCTCTTCTTCACTTAACTGAAAACAACTATGTCCTTGGCTCTGAGCATACGATAACTTAGCCACTATTGCTTCAAACTGTTTGCCTTGCTCATCTTTTAGCCCACTTCGCTGAGTTAAGAAGCGAGCAAAAGCATAATCTAAACGACTGAGAGTTATTTCATTTAGCATGAGCTGCCTATTGATAAGTTAAGAAGGTAATATTTAGACATTTTACCTTTCCTAGCTAAATAAAAGGCAAAAAAAAACCCAACCTATGACTAGATTGGGTTTTAATTTAAGCGCTTGGCAATTCCCTACTTTCACATGGATAAATCCACACTATCATCGGCACTAAG
>CBDVDU010000251.1:0-3793 GCA_965372825.1 uncultured Gammaproteobacteria bacterium
CATAGAGATACCGTCAGAAATAGTAATGGTATTGAAGATTACTGCTTTACCGTTGGCATCATTAACACCTTGTGCTGCATTATCAGCTAGTTTGTTAATATGCATATTGCACGGTGTCACCATGCTCCACGTTGAGGCTATGCCAATTTGTGGTTTTTTGAAATCTTCATTTTTAAAACCTACAGCATGAAGCATGGCACGGCTAGGTGCGCGCTCCATACCATCGACAACTTGAGAAGAAAAGGTGCGGGTGTTTTTATCGTTTGCCATGTGATTTGAGTCTCTTGATTGCAGAGTGAATAATTGGAAATTTCTAAGATTGTATTAAGTGCAGATTAAAGCTACTAACTTAAAGGCGGGATATTATTTGTAGGGCGCAGATTTAGGCAGCCAATGTTAAATATGCTTTTTAAAATGCGGGCTGAAGCCACGCCCTACAGTTTTTAATATACCCCGTATATTCTAGTGTTAAAAAGTATCCCAATTGCTAGAGTGCTTACGCTGCCAGCTGATTTTTGGAATAAGTAAACCGAAGAAGATGCCGAGAAAAGATAAAATACCACCGTATAGAAACCAATCCTGACTTGTACTGTCTTCTAGGGCTTGTTTTGCTCTTTTGATTTGTTGTAATTCACGCTCAACATGAACAACGCGCTCTTGTAGTTCAACATTTTGCCGCTTTAGTTGTATGGCGTTAGATGCAGTTTGGCGTAAATCATTGAGATCTGTGCTGAGTTGATCGCGTTCTTTAGTTAACTCAGTATTGCTGCTTAATGCACCAGAATTATTTTTCTTTAATTCTTTTAAACTTGTTTTGAACTGCTCATTTTCTGCTTGTAAAACTTTTAGTTGTTTATTGGCCTTTTCTAAATACCAGCTACTAATTGGCTTGTTTAGTGTAAAACGCGTTGGTATGTAACCGACTACGCCAGCGGATGTTTGTACTTGGCTGTAACCTGTCGCTTTGTTTGCTGATAATAAAGTAAGGCGTGTGCCGCTCTGCAGCATTTTGATGATTTTATGCGAGCTAGATTCGCCGCTGCGCAGCGTAAATTTCATGCTGTCGGTGACATAGACTGATTTCGCAAGCGCAATATGGCTGCTGAATAATAAAACAAAACAAACAATGTATTTCACAAAAAAATCCTGTTACAAGGTGGTAATTCCATCCAGTTTAACTAACTTAGGCACACATTAGCAATTCTAGTAGTGCTTTTTGTGCATGCAAGCGGTTTTCAGCTTCGTTATAAATGACACTTTGTTTGCCATCAATCACTTCGGCAGTAACTTCTTCGCCGCGGTGAGCAGGCAAGCAGTGCATAAATAAAGCATCTGCATGGGCATTATCCATGATGCTTTGATTGACTTGAAGGTCTTTAAACGCCACTTCACGTAGTTTTTGTTCTTCTTCTTGCCCCATGCTCGCCCAAACGTCAGTAACCACTAAATCTGAGTCTTTAGCTGCATCTAATGCGTTATTAAAAACCTGTATCCGCTCGCCGCCTGATTTAACCATTTCAGTATCAGGAAGGTAACCTTCAGGGCTGGCAATATTTAATTTAAAATCTAAACGGATCGCAGCGTTAATATAAGAATGACACATATTATTGCCATCACCGATCCAAGTCACTGTTTTACCTTGAATATCGCCACGATGTTCAAAATAAGTCTGCATATCTGCTAATAACTGGCACGGGTGCAATATGTCAGTTAAACCATTGATGACGGGTACACTGGAATGCTTGGCAAATTCAGTGACTGTCGCGTGGTCATTGGTGCGCAACATAATGCCGTCAACCATGCTAGAGATAACTTTTGCACTGTCTTTAATGGGTTCGCCACGGCCTAATTGGGTGTCGCGCGGTGATAAGAATATTGCACTGCCACCGAAATGCGTCATACCCGTTTCAAATGAAATGCGTGTGCGCGTCGAAGATTTTTCAAAAATCATCGCTAAAACTTGACCTTTTAAAGGTTGAAAGTCCGGATCGCGTTTATTTTTTAACTCAATAGCACGCTGAATTAATACGCGGAATTCATCGCTTGATAAATCAAGTAAGCTGATAAAGTGTCTTGGGTTCATAGTATTATTTTTATTGTTGTGTATGACGATTAACTAAAACAGATAACTTGCTGACGAGCAGTTCGATTTGTTCTTTATTTACAATGAGTGGCGGCAATAAACGGATTGTGGTTTCGCCTGTCACATTGATAAGCAGGCCTTCTGCTAAGGCAACCGCAACTAATTCGGTGCAAGGTACGTCGAGCTGAATACCTATCATCATGCCTTTATTACGTACTTCAAGGACATGCTTGTTGTTTTTCAATTGTTCAGTAAAAGCTTGTTGAATGGCATCACCTTTATCTGCCGCTTGCTGGCACAGGTCTTCGTTTTCTATGGTATCTAAAACGGCTAGTGCGGCACTGCAAACTAAAGGATTACCGCCAAAGGTTGAGCCATGTTTGCCAGCTGTTAAGAGTGTCGCTGCTTTGCCTTTGGCCATGCAGGCACCAATAGGTACGCCATTACCAAGTGCTTTTGCAAGGGTGCAAACATCAGGAATGATATTGTTGTGTTGAAAAGCAAACCAAGCACCAGTTCTGGCGATGCCTGTTTGTACTTCATCTAATACCATCAATAAGTCATGCTGATCACAAAGCGCGCGAATTTTATTTAGATAATCAGGGGCAGGGATATTAACACCGCCTTCGCCTTGCACTGGTTCGACTAACACAGCAACAATATTAGAATTTTGTTCAATGGCTGTTTTGATCGCACTGATATCGTTATAGGCAACGTGGACAAAGCCTTCTAATAAAGGACTAAAGCCATCCTGTATTATTGGGTTGCCCGTGGCTGATAAAGTGCCCATAGTGCGGCCATGGAAGCTTTTTTGCATAACAAGTACAGCAGGGTTAGCAATATTTTTGCTATGACCATAGAGGCGGGCAATTTTAATTGCCGCTTCGTTAGCTTCTGCACCAGAATTACCAAAGAACACATTATCCATGCCGCTTAGCTGACAAAGTTTAGTAGCTAGTTGCTCTTGGACTTCTATATTGTATAGATTAGACGTATGCAGTAAGGTTTTGCTTTGTGTGCAGATAGCTTCGTGGACAGCAGGGTGTGCGTGGCCTAAATTGCACACAGCAATACCTGAAAGCGCATCTAAATAGCGTTTATTATTTTGGTCCCAGAGCCATGCACCTTCGCCTTTAGTGAAAGTTACTGGCAGACGCCCGTATGTGGGCATGATATGGCTGGTCATAATGATTTGTTTGTTTAAAGCAAAAAGCGCGCAGATAAGCGACAGTCTTTTTGAAAAAAGGGCTGATTATAGTTTTCTAAAATTTAATGAGCAAGTTAAATGTTTTGACTAGGTACTTTTTTTGCAAGATAATTCCTGATAGTATTACTGGGTTTTTATCTTATTTGAGTGAATGTAATGGATGTTATAGACAGAATTAAAGAGCAATTAGCGAGCAATGATGTAGTTTTATACATGAAAGGCACGCCTGATTTTCCACAGTGTGGATTCTCTGGGCAAGTTGCACAGGTCATGAAAGCCTGTGGTGCGAAGTATGGTTCTTTTAATATTTTTGAAGATCAAGAAGTGCGCGAAGCTTTAAAAGAATATTCACAGTGGCCAACTTACCCGCAACTTTATATTAAAGCTGAGTTAGTCGGTGGTTGCGATATTATTATGGATTTATATAATAAAGGCGAACTACAAAAAATGTTAGCTGCTGCGGATAGTGTGGCTAGCTAAGTTATTGCATAATTAAGCAAAGG
>CBDVDU010000252.1:0-3782 GCA_965372825.1 uncultured Gammaproteobacteria bacterium
CGCCAGTCCTTCGAGGACTGGCGGTGCTTTCGGATATTATTGAATTTTGATTCCTAAGGCTTTAGAGCAAATTCCAATACTAGGCCGACAAAAATAGTCAGACCAAACCAATTGCTATTTAAAAAGGCTTTAAAACAGTCTTTTTTATCTCGATAAAAAATTAGCTTTTGCTGATAAACAAAGAATAAGCTAGCGCACGCTAAAGTCACATAATAAATCCACGATAAATCTTGTAACCGCCCTATCTGGATCATTAACAACATAATGATCACTTGCAAAACCGCCATAATTTCACGGTCTTTATCACCGAACAAAATAGCCGTTGATTTTATGCCTATTTTCAAATCATCCTCTTTATCCACCATCGCATACATCGTATCGTAGACCAAAGCCCAAAGCGCTGTCGCTAAATACAGTAACCAAGCGACTAGCGGAATTTCATTGCTTTGCGCTGCAAAAGACATGGGGACTGCCCAGCCAAAAGCAATCCCTAAATAAGCTTGAGGCAATTGTGTATAGCGCTTCATAAAGGGGTAACTTGCTGCCAAGAAAACGCCACCAAAAGACAGTAAAATGGTGTACGTATTAAGCAATAGAACCATAGCAAAAGCAGCTAGAGATAAAACAGTAAATACAATCAGTGCCTCTTTAGGCTGTACTTTACCTGCAGCCATAGGTCTTAGCTTGGTGCGCTCTACATGCGGATCAAGGTCTCTGTCGGCATAATCATTAATAACGCAGCCTGCCGCACGCATTAATACTACGCCACAACAAATCACGGTCAATACCAATAAATCTGGCGAACCTGAACTAGCTAGCCAAAGTGCCCACAAAGCCGGCCACAATAAAATCAAAATACCTATCGGCTTATCAAATCGTGCCAATAACCAATACTGTTGCAGCCTATCAAAAAATTTTTCTCTAGTCACTTAAAATCTCTTTATATCAATAAATTCAATCAATTAACTTATAAAACCTCAGCTATTACATGAGATTGTTCAAAAACTATTTGGCATCACTTTCAAAGTGTATTACTATAACTAAAATTCTTTATATTTTATAGACTTACAAAGACTACTTAATGTAGATTTCTTATAAAAAACGACCTAGGCAATCCTATGTTACATATCATCGATAACTTCCCTCTTCAGCACTCTTTCTTAGAAAATATTCACTCTGGTGATACGGTCATTCTAAAAGATAATGCGGTTTATGCTGTAAAACAAGAAAACATCAAAGAGTCGCTGACAGAAAAGACGCTTGCGCACCTTAATCTTTGTGTTAGCAAAGCTGATTTATTGCTGCGTAATATTTCTAATAATGAACTATTCCGCGGCGTAGCCATTCTTGACAATATAAATGATTACCAAGATATTCTGGTAGATGAGATTGCTTACCGGTCTTGTAACTAAGTAACGAGCATAACACGCTTCGACTACTTCAAACCGTTGGGGTTCACGGAGCTTTAACCCGCCAATACCTCAGCAGTTACGTTAAGGAATCAAAATTCAATAACATCCGAAAGCACTGCCAGTCCTCGAAGGACTGGCAGTGCTTCATAAGCTAAAGTTTCGGGCTTTATTTAATGTGCATTCCTAAAGGCGAACTGAAGTCCGCCCTACGTCCTATGACTTGCGTAATAAAGTAATCAGGTTATTAGTAAATCCAGATTCCAGTTTCGCTTGTACCGGCACATACCAGTGTTGATCTGTTGCAAACGTTTTGCACTTAACCGCATCTTTTTCAGTCATCAATATCGCTTGCGCAGCTTTAAACTGTATATCCTTTGCTACATAAGCATAATGATCAGGAAAACTATGTGTGGCGCACTCAATACCCGCTTGCGCTAATAAATCAAAAAAGCGCTGAGGATTACCAATTCCTGCAAAAGCATGACAACCTGCTTGACCTTTAAATTCAGCTAAAGATTTACGTTCCTTAGTTTGCATATTAATGGCAAAATCTCCTTCTAGGCGCATTAAAATCTCACCTTCTTCAGGCTCGCCACCATTACAAACAACAAAATCTACATCCTGCAAACGCTCTTGTGGTTCACGTAATGGCCCTGATGGTAAATAAAAATTATTACCAAAACGACGTACGCCATCAATCACACAAATCTCTATATCACGATGCAAAGCATAATGCTGTAGGCCATCATCGGAAATAATGACATCGCAATCATTGTTATCTAATAATAACTTAGCCGAGTCTGCTCTTATGGGACCTACAGCTACAGGACAGTTCGCCTGCTGCGCAATTAATAATGGCTCATCACCAATCAATTTTGGCTCACTATCCGCAGTCACTATTTGCGGCCATGTTTCGGCTTGACCACCGTATCCGCGACTAATAACGCCCGGCTTAAAACCCTCTGCTTTTAACTTTTCTACCAAATAAATCACTAAGGGTGTTTTACCTGTACCGCCTACAGTAATATTACCAACAATGATGACCGGAACAGGTAATTTAGTCACCTTTTTATGTCCTTTTTGATACATTTTTCGTCTAAATTTGACTATATCAATATAAAGGTATGACAATCCTGAAAGCCAAGTTCCAACAAAGTGATCTTTATACCAAATTTCATCTAACCATTTAGCTATTATTTTTTTCATCTATTTTAGTCTCTTTGAGTAGTAAAACTAATATTTTTAAAACCAGTTTTGTTGGCAGCCTCTAATACGGAAATAGCTGCCTGTACTGGCGCATTCGCATCGGCATTAATCACTAAGGGTATTTGTTTATTACCAGCAGCAGCTGTTAACTCTTTGGTTAAAGTAGCTAAGCTTTTATCAGCTAAAGCACGATCATTAATAAAAAACTGCCCCGACTTATCAATAACCAGCAACAACACTTGTTTATGCTGCTCTACTTCTTGACCTTCGGCTTGCGGTAATTGAATTTTGATTGATGTCTCTTTACTAAAAGTGGTCGTCACCATAAAAAAAATCAATAGCAAAAAAACCACATCAATCATGGGTGTTAAAGAAACCTCTAAAGGCTTATTTTTTTTATTGCGAAAATTCATTCTAAGCCTTCATGTGTACCATGAATTACTTCAATTAATTTCAAAGACTCTTCTTCCATATTTAAAACATATACGTCAACTAAGCCATCGAAATAACGATGAAAAATAACACAAGGAATGGCGACAGCTAAACCCGCAGCTGTAGTAATTAAAGCCTCAGAAATACCACCGGCTAAAACCGTTGGATCGCCAACACCATGACTCACAATTGCAGCAAAAACCTTAATCATACCTAAAACAGTACCTAGTAAACCAAGTAAAGGTGTAATTGTGGCAATCGTACCTAAGGTATTTAAAAACCGCTCCAATTTATGCGCGACGTGCCTTCCAGAGTCAACGACCGCCTCTTTCATAACATCCCGACCTAAACTACGACTCATTAGACCATTGGCAAGAATCATTCCTAAGGGAGAACTCTCCTTTAAATGCTTTATCGTCTTAGCATCTAATTTTCTAGCCTTAGCTAATTCCCAAACTTGATCCACCAACTCGGGCGGTAAAATTTTCTTTTTTTGTAAGGTTAAAAAACGCTCACCAATAATGCCCATGGCTAAAACAGAACAAAATAAAATAGGGATCATTAATAATCCCCCACTTTGAATTAACTCAAACACCGATTTTTCCTTTTTTTAAATAACCCATTAATACTTAAACAAATATAGGTGGTAAGCCATGGCTTTAGCACGCCCTACATATCAATGCTGTTGACTTAAGCCCTCTCTTGCTGGAGAGGGTTGGGTGAGGAGAATAA
>CBDVDU010000253.1:0-3768 GCA_965372825.1 uncultured Gammaproteobacteria bacterium
AGGCCATTTAGTACAAAATTCTCAAGATGCAACACCTGATGATGGAGAAGTAAGAATTCGTTTAGACTGTGATCAAGATAATATTTTAATTGATGTTATTGATACTGGTTGTGGCATGGAGCAAAGATTTATTGCCGAGCGCTTATTCAGACCGTTTGATACCACCAAAGGTAATGCTGGTATGGGCATAGGTGTATATGAGGCACGGGAATATATTCATAGTCAGGGTGGGGATATTTCAGTCGTCAGTGAAGTGGGTGTGGGTACGGTATTTAACATTAAGTTGCCACGGGTTATTCAAGTAGAACAGCAGGGGATGTAATGGACGATAAACAAGTATTACTAGTAGTAGAAGATGACCTTGGTTTACAGAAGCAGTTCAAGTGGAGTTTTCCTGCCTATCAAGTAGTGATTGCTGGTGATAGGGCGTCTGCAATTGATGCTTTAAGGCGATACACACCGAGTGTTGTGACTTTAGATTTAGGCTTGCCGCCTGATCCTGCCAATGCCAGTGAGGGCTTGGCAACTTTAAAAGAAATTTTAGAATTAGCCCCGAAAACAAAAGTGATTGTTGTGACGGGTAATGATGATCGTGAAAATGCGATTAAAGCAGTGGCGATGGGCGCCTATGATTTTTATCAAAAACCAGCCGACATTGATGTTTTGAATTTAATCGTCTCGCGCGCATTTCAATTAAATAGTTTAGAGCAGGAAAATATTAAATTACAGCAGCAAACCAGTGAGCCTTTGTCAGGGATTATTGCTGTCAGTGAGAAAATGCAAAAACTTTCTCGTATGATTGAGAAAATTGCCCCTAGCTCGATTACAACCTTATTGCTAGGCGAAAGCGGTACCGGTAAAGAGGTGCTTGCACGTGCTATTCATGAATTAAGCCCTAGAACAGGAAAACCTTTTGTTGCAGTAAATTGTGCTGCAATCCCAGAAACTTTATTAGAAAGTGAACTATTTGGTTATGAAAAAGGGGCGTTTACGGGGGCAGCTAAACAAACGATCGGCAAAATTGAATATGCACAAGGCGGAACGTTTTTCCTCGATGAAATCGGTGATTTACCTTTTTCTTTGCAAGCTAAGTTATTACGTTTTATTCAAGAACGTGTAATTGAACGTTTGGGAGGACGCGGAGAAATACTTGTTGATGTACGAATTATTTGTGCAACACATCAAAATATACAGGGTTTAATCGATGCAGGAAGTTTCAGAGAAGATTTGTATTATCGAATTAGTGAAATGGTGGTTAATATTCCGGCATTAAGAGAGCGTGAAGGTGATGCTATTGTCATTGCCAAGGCTTTTTTAAATCGTTACAGCGAGCAAGAGAATCGTGATATTAAAGGATTTACCACGGAAGCAAAACATGCGATAGAAGCATATTCTTGGCCAGGAAATATTCGTCAATTAGAGAATAAAATTAAGCGTGCTGTGGTCATGGCTGATGATGTTTATGTTGGCATAGAGGATTTAGCGTTACAAGCTACAACGAATGAGGATACGACTTTACCATTGAATTTAAAGCTAGTGCGTGAGCATGCAGAAACTATTGCGATTAAAAGAGCTTTAGCTCATGCTGATAATAATGTCTCAAATGCAGCTAAGCTATTGGGGGTAACACGGCCGACACTGTATACTTTATTTAATAAGTACGGCATTGAAGGGCATTAAGTCGCGCTTTAATTAAATTAGAATTGTGTAAACTATAAACAAAGAAAGGAATAGCATGATACCTGTAATACTCTCCGGCGGTTCTGGAACTCGATTATGGCCTTTATCGCGGGGTATTTATCCCAAGCAGTTTTTACCCTTGGTTTCAGATAAAACCATGGTGCAGGAAACAGTGCTTAGATTAAAAGGTATAGAAGGCTTGCAAGCCCCTATTGCTGTTTGTAATGAAGATCATCGTTTTATGATGGCTGAGCAGTTATGCAGAATTGATGTTCATCCTGAATGCATTATATTGGAGCCTATAGGTAAGAATACCGCACCCGCAGTCACTATGGCAGCATTAGCTGCAAAAGATCCTGAAGACATTTTATTGGTACTCCCAGCGGATCATGTCATAGAAAATGTAGCGGCTTTTCAAGAGGCGGTTATTAAAGCGGGAGAATTAGCGCAACAGGGGTTTCTTGTTACTTTTGGTATTGTGCCAACAGCTGCAGAAACCGGATATGGATATATCAAGCGATCTCACGAAAATATAGCAGAGGCTTTTAAAGTGGCTGAATTTGTTGAAAAGCCCAACTCAGCAGTTGCTCAAGCTTATGTTGATAGCGGTGAGTATTATTGGAATAGCGGTATGTTTGCTTTTAAAGCAGGGCGCTATTTGGAAGAGCTAGAAAAATTTGCGCCTGATATGTTATCGGCTTGCCGTTTGGCTTATTCAGCCGCGAAGATTGATGTTGATTTTGTGCGTTTGGATAAAGATCTGTTTACGCAATGTCCGTCGGATTCTATTGATTATGCGGTGATGGAAAAAACAGATAAAGCCGTGGTCATTCCATTGGATGCTAATTGGAGCGATGTTGGTTCATGGTCTGCACTTTGGGATGTAAGAGCTAAGGATTCGCGTGGCAATGCTTTGTCAGGGGATGTTTTGGCTTTAGATACAGAAAACTCTTTTATACACTCGGAAAATAAACTGGTTGCTGTGATTGGCGTTAAAGATCTTGTGATTGTAGAAACAGATGACGCAGTCATGGTCGCTCCGAAAGATAGGGTGCAGGAAGTTAAGACAATTGTTGCTGCCCTAAAAAAACAACAGCGTTCTGAAGCAGATTTACACCGTAAAGTTTATCGCCCCTGGGGTCACTATGATTCGGTCGATAGTGGTGAGCGTCATAAAACCAAGCGTATCGTCGTTAAGCCTGGCGCTAAATTATCAGTTCAAAAGCACCATCATCGTGCTGAACATTGGGTTGTAGTGAAGGGTACGGCTTTAGTGACAAAAGGTGATGAAACTATGCTGTTATCAGAAAATGAATCCACTTATATTCCTCTTGGTGTTGTGCATTGCTTGGAAAACCCCGGTGTTATTCCATTAGAAATGGTAGAGGTGCAGTCAGGTAGTTATTTGGGTGAAGATGATATCGTGCGTTTTGAAGATAAATATGGCAGAACCTGATACTCGATTTTAGTCCGTTTGATTGGCGGTTTCTTACACTAGCGGACTAAAGTCCGCACCATTTCCAACGTGTGAATTTTTGTGAGCATTATGCAAATTGAATTAATAAAAAAATTTCGTAAACCCGCATTAATTGTTACTGGGTTAATTTCGTTCTATGCACTGTTAGGCTTTGTGATTTTACCTAGTTATATGCAAACAAAATTACCTGAGTTAATCACAGCGGAAACAGGGCGGAAAGCAAGGATAGAACGTATAGAGTTCAACCCATTTTCATTGGAATTGAGTCTTCTGAATTTTTCTATGCAAGAAAAAGATACGCAAGACTTTGTTAAATTTGATGAGTTCTATATTAATGTTCAGGTATGGGAAAGTGCGAAAAACGCAGCATTAGTGTTAGCTGAAGTTAGGCTGTCAGAACCTTTTATGCGTTTGGAAATGCTTAAAGATAATCGCTACAACTTTAGTGATTTATTAAACGATTCTCCAGAAAAAGAACCAGAGACGGACGGATCTAAAGAAATTTTTCCTGTGATTATTCATCAGTTAGATATTGTTCGTGGTGAAGTTGCGGTAATTGACTCGGTTCATGCTGAGTCAATTACAGATATTATTCAGCCTCTAAATTTACA
>CBDVDU010000254.1:0-3726 GCA_965372825.1 uncultured Gammaproteobacteria bacterium
TCTTGGCGTGTTATAAGCTTTATGGGGATAAGTAGATCGTTTTCTAACAAGCCGGAGTAGTTTAACGACTCTTGTTCGACATAGATGCTCTCTATATCGTAGAGTTCCAAGGATCGATAAATAGCCCCTATATCTTTACTGGCCACTGCTGCGCTTTGTTGCGCACTTTTTAAATGAAAAACTGCGTTATCTAATAATAACAGGCTTACTTTTTGATCAAAGGCAGCCGTTATTAATACCTCATCCAGTACTTCCTGTACTTTATTGCCATTATAAGCAGGCGATTGCATCACAAATAAAAACGACTTGCTCACTGATGTTCACTCATACTCTCATTAGACAAATAACTCTCTGCATCGACATCAATCGTAGGTAGCATTAAAAAAGCGCCTAATTCCATCATAGCCTTACGATAAACCTTGCGTTTAAAGTAAACGACTGATTTTAAGGGCTCCCAATACTCGATCCACTGCCAATCATCAAATTCAGGTTTCTTATGTAGATCTAAAATAACATCGGCTTCTTGACCAACTAATTTTAATAAATACCAAACTTGTTTTTGACCTATGCATAAGGGGTGTGAATTGCGTCTAATATATTTTTCAGGCAGCCTGTATTTTAACCAATAGCGGGTACGTCCTAGAATTTGCACATGCTCAGGCTTCAGTCCTGTTTCTTCGCATAATTCACGATACATGGCTTGTTCAGGATTTTCATGGTTTTCTATTCCACCTTGAGGAAACTGCCAAGAATTCACGCGCGCTCGTTTAGCCCAAAACACATGACCTCGAGCATTACAAAGGATGATGCCGACATTTGATCGGTATCCTTTAGAGTCAATCATTTTTAAAACCTATATTTTTACTGTTCGCAATAAGGTCCTAAATGTTAGAATCCTTGTATTGAACATAAAGAGCGCGTCCATAAATCTCTGACTCACGCCCCTTTGCATTACTTATCGCACCATTGTTCCATAAATAGCTGAGCGATACCATCCCCCTTTTTTAAAATTATTAACCTAAAGTGAACTAATAATGAGTTTAGCAATTTTCGATTTAGACAATACCTTACTTGCTGATGACAGTGACTATTTATGGGGGCAATTTTTAGTTGACCAAGGCATTGTTGATGCAAAATATTATGAACAAGAAAATGATCGCTTCTATAAAGAATACAAAGAAGGAAATTTAGATATTTATGAATTTCTCAGTTTTTCTTTAAAGCCTCTGGCTGACAATTCACTGCAAGATTTACTTAAATGGCGCAGTCAATTTATAGCAGAGATTATTCGTCCGATTTTATTAAAGCCAGCCCAAGAGCTTATTAATAAACATCAACAACGAGGCGATACTTTATTGGTCATTACTGCAACCAATAAATTTGTTACAGAACCTATTGTCAACTTATACGGTATAAATCATTTACTGGCTACGACACCTGAATTTATAAATGAAAGATACACCGGAAAAGTTGCAGGTACGCCTTGTTTTCAAGCAGGAAAAGTCACGCGATTAAATGAATGGTTGCAAGAAACAGGACACTCTTTAGATGATAGTTGGTTTTATAGCGATTCGCATAATGACTTGCCGCTATTAAAGCTAGTAGAGCACCCCGTTGCGGTTAACCCTGATGAAGCGTTAAAACAGTACGCAGAAAAATCCGCTTGGCCAATTATTAGTTTACGTGACGAGCAATGTCCTGCACATCATTTTAAGTGACTATTAAAGAGTTAGGAATCAAAATTCAATAACATCCGAAAGCACTGGCAGTGCTTCATAACCTAAAGTTTCGGGTTTTATTGAATGTGTATTCCTTAGTGGGAGGGGCTTTTAGCCGCGACTTGTATGAATCGCGGTAAAAGCCCCTCCCACTAACTTCAAGTCACCAACAAATCCTTAATACGCATTCCTTCGCCTTGTATGACTTTAAGCTGAAACTGCCCGCAATAAGTACAAGGGTCATGCAACGTTTCCATTGCAACGGATTTATGGCAATTTTGACAAACCCCCAAACCATCAATTTTCGTTATTACTAGTTCAGCGCCTTCAATTAAAGAATCACTCATCACCACATCAAAACCAAATCTTAAGGCTTCAGCTTCAACGCAAGAGAGCTTGCCAATTTCCAGAGTAACCTGAGAGACCCTACTAAAATCTTGACTTTGGGAATGCTCGATTAAAGTCTCGCGAACTTGCTCAAGTAAGGATATTTCATGCATGACTTAGCCAATAGTTCAATTCAGGTTTTTGCAATAAATCAGTGGCTAACGCTATAGCAGCAGTTAAATTCTTTTCCGCTTGACTACTTAAACCGCTTCCTAGCTCGAATTCCAACCCTTGTATACTTAATAAAAAACAAGGCGGCGGCTCTTTATGCATAACGTCTTGATAAACAGCCAATACCGATGCGGGACTCATTGCATGTGTGGTATAGCTCTTATCTTTTTCAGGAAGTAGCTTTGTCAATGAACAAGCCTCAGTACAAGCAACTGACGCATCAATAAACAATACAAGTTCCCGTCCCTCTAAATCCAAAGCATGTTCAATTTGCAATTGAAAGTCAGTAATAATTTCGAGTTCAGGGATCTGTAAGTTATTTTCAATATATTCAATAACCAAAGGTCCTAGCGCATCATCGCCTCGACTTAAATTACCATAACCAAATACTAGCAGGGCATCTTTATTAGAATAAATCAATTTCGCCTTCTTCTTTGGAGACACCGCCTTCAAAAGATTGTTTTTGCGCTAACAACAAATCAAAATTTTCATTCATTAACAGGCTATTGTTCTCAACCGCTTTAAAATTATCAATAATCTGCGCTTGAATCGCTCTATCAGTCTGCCAAGATTGCCCTAAATAGTGCATTGCTAGATCCATACATTTATGCACTACTTCATGTGGGTATTGCAGTTCAGAATAAGCAGGTAAGTGCTGGTAATCTTGAGCCCCTTTGCCTGACAGCAACCAGATACCAACATTACAACTCGCATGATCCACTTTCACAGCATTAGCAGCTTCAGAATCAACACCCGTTTCAACTGCTCTATAGCCCTGCTGTACAAAAATCATTTGCTGAACTTTAGCTAAAGACAACTCACTAATCATCTGAGTAATATTGACCTTAGAATAAGTTTCTAAAGAAATTTCAGCGACTTTAGATATATTCTGCTCAAATTCACTAATAGCAACTTTAGAATCATCCGTCATGCTAGCCATATCTTCAGTATCTTTTACTATGATTTTGGTTGCATGGGTGAATTTTTCGATAGTCGAATTAATCTTCGCGGTCGCTGACTTTGTATTTTCAGCCAAAGTACGTACTTCATCAGCAACCACAGCAAATCCACGGCCATGTTCACCGGCTCGAGCCGCCTCAATAGCCGCATTTAATGCTAATAAATTGGTTTGATCCGCAATTTTAGTAATTAAAGACGTTACATCCGTAATTTCCTTGCTGCTTTGACTAAGCTCCAATGAAGATTCTTTCATCGAGCCAATTTTAGTAATAATCTGCGTTAATTGATCGATTACCGTACCTAAGGAAGATTGACTAGCAGAAGAAATATCTGAAGAGTGCTTAGTAATACTTTCTACTTGCTCCATTTCGTTAGCAATACGCGTTAAATCATCTTGTGTACGATGCAAGCTACTTAACAGGTTCTCTGTTTTCATTTGACCTAACTGAGAAAACAATTCGTCACGAACCGAGTTAAAATGATTTTCCTG
>CBDVDU010000255.1:0-3725 GCA_965372825.1 uncultured Gammaproteobacteria bacterium
GCTCTAAAGCGGGTAAGTTCATTCTTTTAAGGTTCCTTACAAATAAATGTGGGATATATTTAAAGCTGTAACCCGTAGGGAGCTTTATGGAGTACGCAAGTTCAGTGCGATGAACTCTCCGCATTACGCAAGCTCCTTTTCCTTAGTTAAGTGGTGTTTTCTTAAAATAACTTTTAGTAACGAGGCGTACTGAGAGGTCAATTGTCACCGCTGTGTTTAATTTATTGCTTAAATGCTGTTCAAAGGCTAAAAGCATTTGTGGGGTGGGTGTGCTAGTGGTAACTAAATCGCCATTGATTTTCATCGGCGTATCTAAGCGAACTTTAATATTGCGTAATTGTTGTAATTGGCCGTTAATTTCATAGTTTTGGCTAAGTAGCTGTTTTTTGACCGCAGCAATCGTTTGCATATTGGAAAAAGATAAAACTAATGGCATAGAAATAATAGCGACCATAAAAACAGAAAGAGCAATTCCTTTTTTGGCGCGAGAAAAAGGTGCAAAGCCAATAGCCATAAATGACACACCAGCCGACATAATAATACCTGTTAAGTTGGTTAGAAATAACAGCATAGCGCCATAAAAAATATCGAAATTTAGCCAGCCAATACCAATGCCAGAAACACATAAAGGCGGTACTAATGCGACTGCAATGGCTACGCCAGGTAAACTTTTGGCAATGTTTTCGCGGGCACTAGCAAAAGCACCGGCAACCCCAGACAGTAAGGCAACGAGTAAGTCTAAGGTCGAAGGGTGTAGTCGGCCTTCAATTTCATTGGTGATTTCTTGAAACGGTAGAATATAAGCCATTAACGCAGATAAGGATAAGGCGATAAACATACCTGTTAATAAAGTACTAAACGAACGGCGACTTAAGTCGAGGTCGGAACGCAATAAACCCATTGAGGTTGAAATAATAGGCGACATTAATGGCGCTAAAACCATCGCGCCAATAACCACTGAAGGACTGTTTAGGAATAAGCCTAATGTTGCCAATAAAGCGCTTAATACCATTAATAATACAAAGGTACTGGTTGTTTGGGCATTTTCTTTTAAGGCTAGAAAAAGGTCTTTAAAGTCTGATTCTAAAGCGTGCGTGAAGAAAGGAAGTGTCGCGCTTAAATACTTTATTCTGCTGTCTTGTTGAGGTAATTGCTCGCAGATTACATTTTCTTTATCGTCAGCATAATTTTGACTGTCGCGGAATGTATCTCCTGCATTAACTTTAATGCCTTCTTCGAGTATTTCTATACATAATTCACGTGTGGTTAAGGGCTTATTATTAACCAAGAAGTGAGTGTCTACTGGAGATTTGATAGCTAATGATGCAGTGCGAATATAGCCTAATTGCTGAGGCAGGCTTTGTTTTTGAGTGGCCGTTAGTAAGGTCGAGGAAAGTTGTAAATAGGAGAGAATAGACTGGGGCGCAAATAAGGCAACAGAAATGCGCCTATCTCGTAAAGAAATAGAATCCGTAAACAAATTAGTTAATGCACCATTTTTATGGAAATCGAGCAATACCATACCGGTAATGGCAGTTGAAATTGTTTTACCTTTTGCGGTGGTTAAGGTGACTGGGTGCGGTGTTAGCGAAAACGCATGGAGAATTCGTTTTATTTGAAACTTAAATTTAGCTAAACCTGTAAATTCAAGGCTATCGCCTATGAATTCAGTCATTGTTGTTTGATTTTCTAAGTTAACGCCATTGGTGATGATTTCATCGTTACAAACGACGATATCAATAAACAGTGGGTTATCATTTAAAGCGATTTCTAAACAGTCATTAAATTCTTTAGGTAAGTCTAAGCTTTGATAGAACTGGCTAAGTGGATCCCCAGCAATCGGTAAAAAGCCTAAGGACAGCTGCTTTTGATTGGCGAACAATAGCATTTGTGGATAGTCTTTTTGCTCTATCCACACTAAGGCATGATTTAAGCCAGCTTTAATATGAATGGCAGATAAGTTTGCCAGTTTTATTTTACGTACTTCAATGCCAAGCTCAGTTAATAGCGAGTGACTAATCACATCGTCTAATTGCTCTTCTACGCAAGGCGAATAAATGAAATATATTTTTTTCTGTAAAGTCATACTTAAATGCGATTTTCAGTGAAAAATATGAGGGCCTGACCCATGATTTTATTTATCTAAGGCTTCTAATTGCTTCCAGCGGTTAACAATTTTGCAAAATATTTCCGCTGTCTGTTTGGCATCATAAAGTGCAGAATGTGCGAGTTGATTGTCCCATTCCATACCGGCGGCTTTGCCTATTTTTGCTAAAACCGTTTGTTTGTACATCAGGCCACCTAAAGTAGCAGTATCAAATGAGCTGAACGGGTGGAACGGGCTACGTTTCATTTTAGTGCGCTCAATCGCTGCATTCAGAAAAGTAATATCAAAAGTTGGGTTATGGCCCACTAGAATAGCGCGGGTGCATTCATTGCGTTTGACTGCATGTTTAATAGGGGGGAATATCTTTCCTAGTGCCTCTTTTTCTGTAATTGCCATGCGGAAAGGGTGGTAAGGATCTATACCAGTAAATTTTAAGGCAGAAGGATCTAAAATAGAGTTCTCAAAAGGAATGATATGCGCAGAATGACTTTCGGTTATGACGAGCTCTTCATTGTCATCATATTCAACAATCACTGCTGCGATTTCTAGTAAAGGATGTTTTTTAGCATCAAAGCCTGCTGTTTCTATATCAATAATTACGGGTAGATACCCTCTGAATCGTTCATTCATTGGTTGCTTAACAGCAGTTTGCATGATACTAGATATTAAATTATTAGGAAAGTATGCTATGTTACGCGAACTTTCTGTATGAACAAACTTTTAACCTGTATCTTATTGGGTAATTTAGGTAGTTAATGAAAAAAATAATGAAAAAATACCGGCTTGTATTAAGTATCATTGGGGTAATCGTTTTACAGGCGTGTACGACGGTTCCGTATACTGATCCATCCGATCCTTGGGAGGGGATGAATCGTGATATTTTGGAGTTTAATGATGGGGTCGATAGGATAATTTTAAAACCTGTTGCGAAAGGTTACCAGTGGATAACGCCGGAATTTTTGGATGTAGGTATTAGTAACTTCTTTTCTAATCTAAAAGATATTGGTGTTAGTGTTAATGGCTTTTTACAAGCAAAACCTAAGCAAGGCGCAATGGATAGTGCGCGCTTTTTAGTGAATAGCACTGTTGGTATTGCTGGCTTTATTGATGTCGCGGCTATGATTGATTTGCCTAAGCATGAAGAGGACTTTGCGCAGACGCTAGCTGTATGGGGTGTTCCTAGAGGCCCGTATTTTGTTATACCCTTTTTGGGGCCGAGTTCAGTAAGAGGTATTGGTGGGTATGCGGGGGATTATGCTTTGCACCCACTGACCTATACTTTCTTTTTTGCTAGTTCTGGCGTGTCTTGGGGGGCTACTGGTTTACGTGCCTTAGAAATGATTGATGTTCGAGCAGATTTTCTTGATGCCGAAGCGATCGCCTCAGAAGCTGCCGTTGATCGTTATCTATTTTTCCGCTCTGCTTATATGCAGCGTAGAGATTATTTGATTAATGATGGTGCTGCACAGTTATTGGAGTTTGAAGATATGGATGACGATGAGTCGCTCTATGAGGACTTAGAGTAACTCGCTTAGGAGTGTATATTCAACAAGCTCCGAAACTTTAGCTTATGAAGCACTGCCAGTCCTCAAAGGACTGGCAGTGCTTTCGGATATTA
>CBDVDU010000256.1:0-3716 GCA_965372825.1 uncultured Gammaproteobacteria bacterium
CTAAAGCACTGCGCCCCGATAAGCTCATTCTTTATAGCCAAATTATAATGATTGGGTATGAGTATTTTTATGAGATTCCTAGGGAGTTTCACTACTGTACACTTTTAAAATCAGGCCTAGCCAAGTATCAAAAAGGTGATAACGTAGAGGGTTTGCTCATAAGTATAAAGCTTGGCAATAAAATAGGTTTAAATGGTTATATGTAAAGAGCGAGCGTTTAACTCTAAAGCACTTTCGTGCATCGCTTCTGATAAAGTTGGGTGCGCGTGTATAGTGCGCGCTAAATCTTCGGCTGTTGCTGAGAACTCCATTGCTAGCACCGCTTCGGCAATCAGTTCGGAAGCGAGATGACCGATGATATGTACACCTAAAATAAGCTCTGTTTCGGCCTGCATAATGACCTTTACCATCCCTTCAGTTGTGCCCATAATTTGCGCGCGACTAGTGGCGCTAAAAGGGAAGCTGCTAATCTTTATGTTCTCACCTATAGCGAGTAAATCTTGTTCAGATTGACCTACCCAAGCAATTTCTGGGTCAGTATAGATAACATTCGGGATCGTATGATAGTTAATAGGTGAATGCTGGCCTGCGATATGTTCTGCGACAAAAATACCTTCTTCAATACCTTTATGCGCTAGCATAGGGCCGGATAAGGTTAAGTCACCTATGGCATAAACACCCGGTAATGTTGAGCAGCAGTTCTTATCGACATGCACAAAACCTTCTTCATCTAATAAAAGGTCGGCAGAAGGGGCGGTCAGTGTTTCTGTATTGGGCTTTCGCCCCGAAGCAACGACTAGTCTATCAAAGGAGCATTGGTGAGGGCCTTGCTTGTCTTCGTATTCTACAATAACTTCTTGTCCAGCTATACGGGTGGAAATTACTCGAGAGCATAGGCGAATATCTAAGCCTTGCTGACTATAAAGTTTAAACGCTTCATCTGCTATTTCATGGTCCGCCATGCTCATAAAGGAATCTTGCGCTTCAAATAGGATGACTTTTGTGCCCAGTTTGTTCCATATTCCGGCCAATTCTATACCGATTGCACCCGCACCGATAATGCCTAGCGTTTTAGGTGTGCTTTGTAAGTTTAATGCGCTTTGTGGATCAATAATAAATTCATTGTCTATAGGTGCGAAGCTTAGTTGTGTGGCGCTTGAACCTGCTGCAAGAATGATTTTATTCGCAGTAATAACTTGAGGTATGCCGCCGTTAATAGGTGTTATTTCTACTCGGCTTGGATTGATTAACTGCGCATGTGCATGAATGGATTCTACTTTATTGTCGGTAAAAATCTTTTCGATCTGTTGATTTAACGCGCTAACAATCGCTTCTTTGCGTTGTTGCATACGTGGAATATCAGCTTGAATGTTACTTGCGCTAATGCCATGGTCAGCAATATCATGATTTAGTTTATGAAATAATTTAGCTGATTCTAATAAGGCAACGGCAGAAATACAGCCGCCATTGACATAGTTACCCCCTAAACAATGCGGCTTTTTTTTGTTCACCCAATTATCAATACATGCTGTTTTTAAACCTAATTGTACGGCGCGGGTTGCTGCAACATAGCCAGCAGGCCCCGCACCTATAACAATAACATCGTAATCATTTTTTGTATCTGACATAAGGCTATCCTCATTAAATATTGAGTAATAAATGCGCGGGTGATTCTAAGCCTTCCTTGATTGCCACGAGAAACTGCACTGCATCACGTCCGTCAACTAGGCGATGGTCGTAAGAGAGAGCTAAATACATAATGGGGCGAATAACAATTTCTCCCTTTTCTACCACAGCGCGTTCAGTAATTGCATGCATCCCTAAAATAGCGCACTGAGGTGGGTTAAGAATGGGGGTAGATAGCATGGAACCAAAAATTCCGCCATTGGTAATGGTAAAAGTACCGCCATTTAACTCATCATAGGTCAGTGTGCCCGCTTTCGCTTTGGCGCCAAAATCAACAATATTTTTTTCAATGCCAGCAAAGTCGAGTTGATCGGCATCTCGTAAAACAGGAACAATTAAACCGCGTGGTGAAGCAACAGCAATACCAACATCGTAATAACCATGATAAATAATATCTTCACCATCGATCGAGGCATTGATGGCTGGGAAGCGTTTGAGCGCTTCTATTGAGGCCTTAATGAAAAAAGACATAAAGCCTAATTTAACATTGTGTTTTGCAGTAAATCGATCCTGATATTGTTTACGTAAGTCCATGACACTTTGCATATTCACCTCGTTAAACGTAGTGAGCATGGCGGCGTTTTGTTGAGCCTGCAATAAACGTTCAGCGACTTTGGCACGTAAACGCGTCATCGGTACGCGCTGTTCAGGGCGGACGCTGTTTTTGCTAATTGATTTACTTTCTCTGTCAGTAGAGTCTGATAAATCAGTTCCTACCATCTCAGTAATGATAGCTTTAGGCGGCTCTACTGTAACTGTAGGTGCTGTTGTCTCCTGAGCATTGTTAGCTAAATAATCTTGAACATCAGATTTTGTAATTCGATCACCTTTTCCTGTCCCTTTGATTAAGCTTGGGTCAAGGTTATTTTCAAAAATGATACGCCGTACAGCAGGACTTAGGGGGATTTCCGCGTTAACGTGAGTAGGTTCTTTTTGTGCGGGAACGCTTTCTTTTTGTGTGGTAATGTTTGGATTTGATTGCACAGTAATCGTAGCCAGTAAGTCACCACTGGTAACGGTACTACCATCTTGAGCAATGATTTTGCTCAGTATGCCCGATTTAGGCGCGGGGACTTCAAGAACCACTTTATCGGTTTCCAAATCGACGAGATTTTCATCTTTTTGAATAAAATCTCCTGCTGCTTTATGCCAACTAATGAGAGTCGCATCAGCAACAGATTCAGGTAAAGTAGGAACGCGTATTTCTATGCTCATATTATTTTCCTAGGCTGAGTGGCCATATAAGGCTTTTGCTACAACTTCTTTTTGTTGTTCTAAATGTTTGGCTAAATTGCCAACGGCGGGCGAAGAGGAGGCTGGTCGACCGCAGTAAGTTAACGTAACGTGTTCAGGTTTAAATTGGGTAAAATTATGTCTCGATTGATACCAAGCGCCTTGATTTTGAGCCTCTTCCTGGCACCAAACTAAAGTCGTTAGCTTGGGGTATTTTGCAAACTCTGCTTGAAAGTTAGCAATTGGGAATGGGTAAAGTTGTTCGATTCGAATAATAGCGACATTATTGGGGTTATTTTGCTTACGTGTTTCGATTAAATCATAATAAACTTTACCTGAACATAAGACTAAGCGAGTTACTTTTTCTTCGATTATTGAGATATTTGTTTCTGAAATAATTGTCTTAAAGTGCCCATCAACAAGATCTTCTAAGGTGGAAACAGCGAGCTTATGACGTAATAAACTTTTCGGGGACATGACGATAAGCGGTTTGCGATAAGTACGCAATGCTTGCCTGCGTAATAAATGAAAGATTTGCGCCGGTGTAGACGGCACGCAAACTTGCATATTTTGATCGGCACATAATTGTAAAAAACGTTCTAGTCGTGCTGATGAGTGCTCTGGGCCTTGACCTTCAAGGCCGTGCGGTAGTAGCATGACTAAGCCGGATAAGCGCCCCCACTTACTTTCGCCTGAACTAATAAACTGATCTATAACAACTTGCGCGCCAATAGCAAAATCACCAAACTGCGCTTCCCAAATAGTTAACTATTCGGGTACGGTCGAGCTGTATCCAT
>CBDVDU010000257.1:0-3694 GCA_965372825.1 uncultured Gammaproteobacteria bacterium
AATTTCATGGTGAACCTTAATATTTATAAATTATAATGGCTTGTGGATAAAGTATTACTGTTTGTAGGCATAGGTATCAACACAAGTCTAAAAGCTTTCTCCAGAGAAAGAAGGTTGGATGTGGGGAAATAAATAAAGCTTTAATTTTATTCTCCTCACCCCAGCCCTCTCCAGCAGGAGAGGGCGCTATCCTAAATTGCAGCTCGTTGGATTTTAATTTGCGACACAGCAGAACTAAACTCAGTCACTTCGCCAATGGTATAAAACTGCTGATGAAAACTCTCATCAAGTTCGGCATAGCGTACAGCAGGTATTCCCGCTAATAAGCCCCCTGAGGTTTGCGGATCAAACAACAACTTGAACCGAGGATTTTGCATCATTGCATCTTCCCACTCAATCACATTCAGTGCTTGGCGATTTTGATTATAAAGACTGCTTTTAATATTCTGTACTGCGAGCGCTTCTGCCCCAGCTAGTACAGGAATAGCACTTAAATCTAAAGTCGCAGCACAATCTGACGCCTGACATAGCTCATATAAATGTCCAAGCAAACCAAAGCCTGTAACATCAGTACAGGCTTGAACATTAAGCTCACTCAATAATTTGGCCGCCTGATCATTTGCTTGCAACATGGAATCAATCGCTTGATTAAATACCTTGCCATCACTCTGTGCTTGCATGGCTGCAGCCAATATAATCCCAGTTCCTAATGGCTTGGATAACACCAGTTTATCCCCAGGCATTAAGCCTTGTTTATGAAATAAAGGGGCTTGCTGCTGAAGTCCATTAACTACTAAGCCTACTGAAAGCTCGCTGGCTTCAGAGGTATGACCACCCAAAACACGACATTGCAGCGTATCTAATTGCATAAAAATACCCTGCATGAGCATTTTTAACTGACGTTTTTGTATTTCTTGGCTGGCGTACGGCAAGGTAATCAAAACTTGCGCGGACTCAGGTTTTAGATTCATTGCATACAGGTCACTCAGCGCATGGCTCACTGCAATTTGCCCAAATAACCAAGGATCTTGAATAGGCGTTTTAAGCGCATCGACACTCTGATAAACAATCTCAGCACTGTTGGTAATTTGTACGGCATCTTGAGGCTGATAACGCCCCTCCCCTAGCAAATCATTAAGCACTTGTTGCAAGACATTCGCGCCTATTTTTGCCCCACAGCCACCACAACGCTTTAAGGGATCATGCTGTTCTGTTTGCTCTTGTGCGTCAATAAGCTGTGGGTTAATTGTTGCATCGAAATTCATAGCCAAAGGAGGTAATTGATGAAACTTATCCATAAATTTTCGATCAATCGAATCTTTCCAGCGCCACACCCAGTCACCAGAAAAGCTTACTAGGGATTTTGAACCCGTTGCTTTCTTTTCACCTAATGCCAGCAAACTTAAAAAACCATCCTGCGGTTTATAATCTATTAGCTTTTGGCTCAACAATACAGCCTGTAGGTTATGAAATAATACAGGCGCTTGTCTTACCGCATAAACACCTGCTTTAGGCCGTGGATTGGCGACCATATTAACAATATCACCTGCACCAAAAACATAATCATATTCCAATGATTGCAAGGTCTGTCTGACGCTCATAAAACCTGCGTTATCACACGCTAGCTGACCTTTTTTTAACCACGAAGCACCTGACGCTTGAGTACACCAGATAATTTCATCAGATAAAATAGGTTCGCCCTGCTGGCAATAAATCAGCCCTTTACTGAGTTTAGTAACCCGCGTTGAACTATGCACCGTAATAT
Source organism: uncultured Gammaproteobacteria bacterium (assembly GCA_965372825.1). Lineage (GTDB taxonomy): Bacteria > Pseudomonadota > Gammaproteobacteria > Methylococcales > Methylomonadaceae > Methyloprofundus. The sequence goes on from CBDVDU010000257.1 coordinate 1,766, forward strand.
TATATTTTTTAAGCTGCCTCTTAACTTGAGTAATAACTTGATGGTTATAGCCAGGTAAAATATCTTCTGCGCCGGTTATCAAATGATACTGTAGCGATACATCCGTTTTTTGCAGCTTACAAGCGAAAGCCATGATGACTTCAACACTACCCGCGCCCCCACCGACAACGGCTAGCGATTTGATTTTATGCTGTTTAACCTGTTCTTGAATCAGGTTCCATCGTGTATAAAAGTCGCTAATGGGCTTTACTGGGGTGCTATATTCATTCGTGCCTTCAATCTGTTGATTGGGGGTTGACCCGATATCAATAGACACGACATCAAACTCAATGGCAGGTCGATTTTCTAGTGTTAAGGTTTTCGCTTCAACATCAATCGCGATCACTTTATCCTGAATAAAACGAATATTAGCCCACAGTGCTAATTTCACCAGATCAATATGCGTTTGTTCAAAACTATAGTGCCCTGCAATCAATCCAGGCAACATACCTGAATAAGGCGTCATCGTCTGCGGACTAATTAAAGTAATTCGTACACCCGGCAAAGGATTCATTGCCCATTGGCGTAAAACTAGCGCATGGCTATGTCCGCCACCAACTAAAACTAAGTCCTTGAATATAGGTGCGGTGTTCATGATTTCATATTCTTTAAATGTTCATCAACCCAAGCTAAAATCTCAGGTTCTGACCCGCTAAATAACATCTCACTCTGCTTATTTTTTAACTGATACTGGTACATCGGGTCATAGTATTCTTCTAGTAACAGCAGAATGCTTTCATCAAATAAATTACTTTGCCCTGTTGCAAACAAGTGTTCTAAAGCCAAGGTAAATAGGCTATGCATTTTTTCATAAAGCACGCCACCCAAACGTTTTTTAATGCGCGCTAAGCTATTAAGCAAAAAATCACTGAATTTCCCCTCAGCAAGCTCTTGAAATTCTTGCTGATAAAGCACCCAATTGCTGGCAAAGTAATCTTCCCGAATAATCAAGACGCGCTCTTCAAACTCACGTTCTAAGAATATATAAGGCGCTTGCGTCATTTTATGGTGAAAACTATCCGGTAAAATACAGCGTCCTATACGCTTACTTTCATCTTCCAATAGTAAGCCAGCCTGTGGCGAGTAATGTCTATACTTAAGGCAATCTATAGATAAATTATTTTCCCAGTTAATCTGAGTCGGCTGAAAATCATGGGGGTCACTACCAAAAGCAGAACCTCGATGATTAGCCTGCCCTTCTAAATCAACATAATAATTGGTTTTCTTTAAAACATGGGTTTTCCCTGAACCAGTTAGTCCACTTAAAATAACAAAAGGAATTTGCTGTGCACTCAACTCCAATTGTTCAATTAAATAAGTGCGCATGGCTTTATAACCACCCTTAATAAGCGGATAGTTAACACCCTGTTCTTTTAACCAAGCCTGAGTCGTACGTGAACGCAAGCCACCACGAAAACAGTACAAATATCCTTCGGGATGAGACTTTACAAAGCGCGTCCATTGCTCCAGTCTTTGTTCGCGCAGTTCAGGACTGACTAGCTCTAAGCCTAAAGCAATAGCCGCATCTTGCCCCTCGTTTTTATAACAAGTGCCAATGGATTCGCGCTGTGGGTCATCTAAAATCGGAATATTCTGACTATGAGGAAAAGCGCCTTTATCAAACTCAACCGGCGCTCTGACATCCATTAAAGGTATGTCTTCTAAAAATAGTTTTTGATAATCCAAGGTGTCCTGTCTAATCATTGTGGTAATTTTATTGTTTTTAATATTCTTTAGGAGCGCACATAGAATGACTTTGATGCAATGGGCGCGCGGAATCACTATTTTTTTTAAAAAGTCCATTAGCGGACTAAAGTCCGCTCTACTCACCTAAGGCAACTCGCAATAAATAACCCACCACTAAAATCTGAATGGATTGCCACGCTCATT
>CBDVDU010000258.1:0-3692 GCA_965372825.1 uncultured Gammaproteobacteria bacterium
TGCAGCCTTGACGATTCCGGAAAAAATAACACAGGGACGTAGCGAAACCCCAAAATGGAAAGCAAAAGCAAGCCTACCATCGCGCCCATAAACATCACTCGATATTTGATAGAGAAAGCTAACAAGCGACGAAATTTCTGATAAAAGCTTCCCGCATAAACGTCACCACTGTCTTCTTTGTCGGGGTCAGGTAACATCACCATACACAGCAGCGGAGTGACTGTTTGCGATAATACCCAGCTGAAAATCAGTGAAATAAAGACCACCACAAAAAGACTACCCGCATATTCACCGGTGCTTGCTGTCGAAGTATAGATCGGATAAAACGCCATACAGGCAATCACCGTTGCGCCTAATAAGGGCCAGGAAGGTGTGCTCGCGGCTTCAATTGCCGCCTGCTTTCTATTTACTCCCTGTTTGAGTTTAACCACAAAACCATCAACTACAACAATGGCATTATCGACCATCATTCCCATGGAAATAATCAATGCCCCTAATGACACACGCTGCAAATCAATACCCGCAATTTTCATCACGATAAAGGTACCTAGGATTGCAACAATCAAACCACTAAAACCAATAATAATACCTACCCGCATCCCCATGCTCACAGCAAGGACAACAAGTACAATCAGTACCGCTTCAAGCAGGTTGACCATAAAGACTTTGATAGATTCTGCGACAGAATCTGATTGCCAGGACACTTTATTTATTTCTACCCCAATGGGTAAACCCGCCTGCAATTCTGCCAGTCTTTTATCTATGGCTTCGCCCACGGTCACAATATTAGTCCCGCCAACTGGAGCAAGTGCGATAGATATAGCGGGCTGACCATTAAAGCGCAATAATTGTTTAGCGGGCTTTAGATACCCTTCACTCACCTTAACAACATCTTTAAGGTGCAATATTTCACTCTTCCCTTTTGTATTCAGTCGTGATGCACTAACGCTTAATTCACCAATATCCTGAGGGTCGGCAAAGGCACCCGTTGGCGCAACACGCAAACGTTGTTCCTGAATTTCTACATAACCTGCATCAACAATTTTATTTTGCATGCGCAATGTTTTTTGCAGATCTGCCGCTGTTAAACCCAGGCTAGTTAGCTGATTTTCAGAGGCATCCAGAAATATCCGCTTATCTTGCGCCCCCCATAAATCAACCCGTGCAACGCCGTCAACCAGACTTAGCTCTTTACGTAATTTTTTAACGTAATCTTCAAGCTCCGCATAAGTAAACCCATCCCCCGTGACGGATAATAAAAAACCGAAGACATAACCAAAGTCATCGCCAACCGCTGGCTTTCCGGCGCCGGGAGGTAAATCTTGCTCAATATCACCAATCTTTTTACGCAAAACATCCCATACCTGAGGCAGGGCATCCGACCAGATGGCATCTTTTATATCCACTTTTATGATGGATAAACCAGGGCGGGATTCAGAATAGATATTTTTAATTTCCTCCATTTCCTGAATCTTTAACTCAATAAGGTCAGTGACTTCCAGCTCAACCTCAGCGGCACTTGCACCAGGATAAACAGTCGTAATAGCGGCTGTTTTCACCGTATATTCAGGGTCTTCCAGCCAGCCCAGCTGGAAAAAACTGGCAATACCGGCAAGCACAATTAAAAATGTTGCAAAGTAGGTAACCGGTTTTTTATCTATTGCAATCGCAGTAAGGCTCATTGTTACTGCTCCTTGTTTTGCATTTGGTTCTGCATTATTTTTACTTTCTGGCCTTCGCGTAAATAATGAACACCAGCGGTCGCAACCCAATTACCAACGTTTAGCCCCTCTTTTATCACTAATCCAGTTGCAGTCATTTCCCCCAAAGTGACGGCCTGTCGGTGAACCGCTCCCGTCTTTTCATCAATCAGCCAGACATAGGATTTCTTATCATCTGAAGGTGAATAAATTGCGGATACTGGCACTTGAATACCTTTGTTTTGGATCATCTTTTTAGGCTCACCTGCCTTAACTTGTGCACTTGCATTACCCGACATACCCGGTAGTATTTTTATACCTTCCGGCTGTTCCATAATAAGGGTAACAGGGTAAGTACGGGTTGTACTGGATGCTTCTTTACCTACTTCCTTAATAGCTGCCGAAATTTCATGATCAGGAAAGGTGTCGAATACAATTTTTATATCTTGCGCATAAGGCACTAATGAAATCATTGACTCCGGAACATCAATAACCATCTCTATCTGAGCAATATTAACTAATCTGGCAACTTGTTGCTTTGCTTGCACCGCTTGAAAGTTTTCCACATATAACTCTGAGATATAACCAGAAAAAGGGGCTTTCAGTTCCGAATCCGATAGCGCTTTTTCTGCTCTATCTAACTCAGCACGAGCCATGTGTGTTGCTGCATTTAAGCGATCATATTCCGCTCTGGAAATAAAATCTTTCTTAATCAGCTCTTTTGCTCGCTTAAAATTGGCTTGCGCATTCAAAAATGCGGCTCTTTTTTCCTGAACATTACTACGAAAATCTCGCGGATCAAGACTGGCAATCAACTGCCCCACAGCCACGTTATCTCCGACATTAACTGGCCGCTTATTAAGCTTACCTCGCACATCAAATGCCAGATTAATTTCATCGACGGCTTTCGCTCTCCCTGGAAATTTACGGCCTTCTAATTGCTGGGCATCTCCCACTTTTATAGCTCGAACTAGGCGTATCGTTTCAACTTCTTCAACGGGTTCTGAACACGCTGTTAGGCCTACTATCGACATTATCAAAATTAACAAAGTGCTTATTTTATTGCCCTGCATTTTCTTTCCTGAAATGGTTAGTTGATTGTTTTGCTCGACTTTATTTCCCACTAAATAACAGTCACATTAGGGCTTAGTCAATTAAAAATTAAAATGATCTGAGCATCACTAGAGATAAATGGATAGCTTATTATATCCGCTACAACTTTTAGCCACCCATAAACCATAGTTTACTGATAGTAACCTTTAGTTTTTTAGTCTGCAATAGACTTTGCCGGTTTGTTATCGTTACTTGTCTTCACCTCTAATGAAATTATAAATCAACCTTTAGGCGCGCCCTGCTTTAGTTGCTCTACGGTGTATATTCCAAATCGCTGGGGTGCATTAGTTTCTGATACATGGCAACCAGAGAGTTTACCGTTTTGGATATATTTTTTACCCATATGGCCTTGCGCCCAAACAATCACAATGTCAATAACAGGTGTCTCAATATTGACGATCTCAGCAACACCTTTATAAATACATAAACCCATAGGCGCGCCACTGCGCACCTTATGATAGATTTTGGGACTCCTGTCACAAAAATCGATTCGCCACGCGGCGAATCAATAATGCCCCGGTACGCCCTGCGTCCACCACGACTATGCCCAAAACCCAGCATAGTCACGGCTCCCACAAATGGCTCTACGGCTCTTCGGTAAAAATTTTAGCCTCCCTCGCGCGCTGCTAGCGCACGTCGGATTGGCAACAACCCTTCGCCTACCGCGGGCTATCAGCCCATCCGGGGCTGACAGCGAAGGAATACAAATACGGGAGCACAAAGATGGCTTATCCAACGAGTGAAAAATTCAAACTCTGGTAAGGCGGTCCCTTTTATATAGGTTGCTGCGGAGTCAGTAGAAATATGATTTTTATCGTATGCCATTGATGCATGGTCAAGTACCATTATAATCATGACAAAGCCTCGCATCCAATCGAT
>CBDVDU010000259.1:0-3653 GCA_965372825.1 uncultured Gammaproteobacteria bacterium
TGGTGACTATAAATTGCAGTTAATATTTAATGACCATTCCAGTCAAACTGTCGACTTTCAACCGTTTCTTACTCAATCGCTTAATCCATTAATTAGAAAATACTTAGCCCCAGAAGAATTTGCTAAGTTTGAGATTGATGGCGGTGACTTGGAATGGAATGATTATGATCTGTGTTTTCCTGTCGCTGATTTGTATGAAAACAGACTGTAGATAATTATATGTGCTTTAATCAGCAAAGTGAATTCATCGTTCTCACGCTCCTGAGGCTGTGAAAGTATTTAATAATACCCCTATAAAAACAGGTTTCGTAGGATGGGTAGAGCGTCTTTTTGCGAAACCCATCAATAGGCTCAAGCTATTGATGGGTTTCTCTACGTGCCTAAAAAACTGGCACTTCGTTCTACCCATCCTACGTATAATACTTTCACAGCCTCTCCTGCGAGGGAATGCAGAGACAGACGATCCAGCGTCCCGATACAATCCAATGATTTATTTAATAGCCTGTGACAACGGGCGTTTAAAGGTGAACTAACGCAAAACGACTCTCAAGAGGACTTACTATGACTATGAAAACACTAACTTTAGAAGTTGATGAATCCTTGTATCCATCGCTATTAGATATTCTGAAAAATTTACCCAAGAATAAAATTCAAATAAAAGAACAAGCCACGGATAAGGATCTTAGTTTTGAGCAGGCAATGAATTACACGCTTGATAAAAATAAAGACTTATATAAACGCTTATCCTGATGTTGTTTTTAACATTAGAACAAGTTTTAAGTTTGCAGCAACGTGTTATTGAACAATCAGGCGGTGCAACTGGGGTTCGTGATCAGGAAATTTTAGCCTCTGCCGTGGCTCAACCGCATATGAGCTATGGCGGTCAAGATTTGTATCCCTCATTAATCGAAAAAGTCGCGGCTTTAGGGTTTTCATTAATCAACAATCATCCTTTTGTCGATGGTAATAAACGAATTGGTCACGCCGCCATTGAAGTCACATTATTAATGAATGGCTTTGAAATTGAAGCGACTACTGATGAACAAGAAAAGATTATTTTATCAGTTGCAAGTAGCGAGATGACACGAGAATCGTTTTTAACGTGGTTACAAGTGCATGTTATTAGACGTTAAGGAGTCCATATTCTATGGCGTTCACTAAAAAATCGTTACTGTTTACTCCTAATGCGACAACCATCGCAGCAATGGAAGAAGCGGATAAAGGTGAATTAAGTTCTTTTGAAAGTGTTGAACCGTTAATGGCTGACCTTAATAATGAAGAGATAAAAAGCGAACGTAAAGCTGGCACCTTACAAGGTAAATTAAGTTCGTCTTTTTTTGATGCTTTACCTGAAGATGAATTAAACGCATGGGAATGAGTGAATATATGAGTAACTTCAGCTTTATTAAAACGGATTTTCCTGATTTATACGCAGATGCAGTGGAAGCTGAGAAGTTTACTTTTATTTCACCTACTTCAACTGCTGTCTTTTGTCGTAGTACTTTTGAAAATGCGGTTAATTGGCTGTATGACCATGATGCTAATTTAACGCGTCCTTGGCGTTCTGATTTAAGCACTTTGATGCATGAGCATGCTTTTAGCTCGTTATTCAATCGCACTTTCTTTGCTGAACTGAATCTTATCCGTAAAACGGGCAATGCCGCTGCTCATGGCAATAAAATCGGTACACAAGATGCTTTAGCTTCATTAAAGTATTTGTTTCGGTTCTTACGTTTCTTAGTCATTTACTACGGTAAACATACGCCCGAAGCACAGGCGTTTGATGAAGCATTAATACCACCACCTACTGGCGACACTGAGCAACAGCAAACGAAGCAGCAGTTACAGGATTTGATTGCTGATTTAGAACAGAAGAATCAGGAATTTCGTGAGGCTGAACAAGCACAAAGCGAATTAGCACAAGAAAATAGCGCATTAAAGGAGCAACTTGATCAACAGCGCTCAGAGATTTCTGCACGCAAAGCAAAACGTGAAAAGTCGGTTGATGAAAGCACTGCTATTCCGCTCTTAGTGTCTGAAGCTGAAACACGTAAGCGTTATATCGATTTATCTTTGAAAGAATGCGGTTGGGATAATTTACGTGCAGGACGTGAATTGGAATATGAAGTTAAAGGCATGCCACTTAGTACAAATCCTAGTGGTATTGGTTATGTTGATTATGTTTTATGGGGCGATGATGGTTTGCCTTTGGCAGTGGTTGAAGCCAAGAAAACCATGGTCAGTCCTAAAAAGGGTAAACATCAGGCAGAATTGTATGCTGATTGTTTGTTTGCCATGCATGGTCAGCGTCCTATTATCTTTTACAGTAATGGTTTTGAAACCTATTTATGGGATGACTTATTCTCACCTGAACGCGATGTACAAGGTTTTTACACGAAAGATGAACTTGCTTTATTAATTGATCGGCGTTCTAGTCGAACGGATTTACGTGATTTTAAAGTGAATGAGTCCATTGCTGGACGTGCTTATCAATTAGAAGCGATTGCGCGTGTGGCTGAAAACAGCGTCAGTTTGAACCAACACGGTGAATTGCGTGGACGCGCAAGACAGAGTTTATTAGTGATGGCGACCGGCAGCGGTAAAACGCGCACTGCTTCGGCTATTGTTGATATGTTGACTAAGTGTAATTGGGCAAAACGCGTGTTATTTTTGGCGGATCGTAATGCCTTAGTGAGTCAGGCAAAGAATGCGTTTAATGAGCATTTACCCAGTTTATCGGCGATTGATTTAACCAAAGACCATGAAGATAACGACACACGCTTAGTCTTTTCCACTTATCCCACCATTATGAATCGCATTGATGGCATGCGGGCGGCTGATTTGCGCTTTTATGGTATCGGGCATTTTGATCTGATTATTATCGATGAAGCGCATCGTTCGGTGTACCAAAAGTATAAAGCGATATTTGATTATTTTGATGCCATGCTGGTGGGATTAACCGCAACGCCTAAAACAGAGGTGGATCACAATACTTATGCTTTGTTTGGTATTGAAGATGATAATCCAACCTTTGCTTATGAATTAGATAAAGCGGTAGCTGAAGGTTTTCTTGTGCCACCTAAAGCGATGTCTATTCCGCTGAAGTTTCTACGTGATGGCATTAGGTACAAGGATTTATCGGATGCTGAAAAAGAAGAATATGAACTCAAATTTGGTGATCCTACGTTAAACGAAGCACCTGAAGAAATATCCAGTGCGGCATTAAATAAATGGTTATTCAATACTGATACGGTAGACAAAGTGCTTAATCATTTGATGACTTCGGGCATTAAAGTACAAGGTGGTGATAAATTAGGTAAGACCATTATCTTTGCTAAGAACCATGCTCATGCCATTTTCATTGAGGAGCGGTTTAATAAAAATTATCCTGAGCATGCGGGTAAGTTTTTACGTGTCATTGATAATTACGAGACTAAAGCACAAAATTTATTAGAAATTTTTGCTGATGAATATGAAGAGCATAATCCGCAAATAGCGGTTTCCGTGGATATGATGGATACCGGTGTCGATGCGCCTAGAGTGGTGAATCTGGTCTTTTTTAAGCAGGTTAAGTCAGCCACTAAGTTCTGGCAAATGATCGGCAGAGGCACACGGTTATGCCCTGATTTGTTTGGTCCGGGTTTAGATAAGAA
>CBDVDU010000260.1:0-3645 GCA_965372825.1 uncultured Gammaproteobacteria bacterium
CCAGTCCTTTAAGGACTGGCGGTGCTTTCGGATATTATTGAAGTTTGATTCCTTAGCGTCTTACTTTTTTCTCAATAATAACTTCGTCATCAATCACTAATTTAGAAATACCACCTAGTGTTAGATGTAAAGTACAAACCGCTTTTTTAAAGCTGTATTTGTCATCTGTTTTTGATGCATCCCAAGTCATAGAAACATAAGTTTGCCTGTCAGTATCTGTGGAGGTTGCAAAATAAACTGTATCACCTGTTGCATTTTTAATCGCCGTCGGACATTTTGATATTGCCATTGTTTGCATGGCGGCAACCGCTCTAATCATCGAAGCCGCTTCTCTAGACTCAATCGAGTCTTCTTTGTTAGAGCCCACCATTAAAAAACCAATAATAAAAACCGCGGCGACTGCGGCCATTAATTTTTGCACACTACTCATATTTATTCCTCTATTATTGTTATGATTAAGAGCTTATTTTTTCCGACATCCGCGGATAAGTTCCCCTCGTATTCTATGGGAATTATGTACCATTAGTAATGATAGATAATTCACCTTTTCTCCTCTTAAACTTAGAATATTATGGATAATACGTTCCTCACTAGAACCTGCCTTTTCAATAAAGCAAGATTGAGCTAGTAAATCCTTACGTTCTAATAAACTAATTATATCATCAAGTATCGGTTTTACCTTTAATAACACCAAAGTATCAAAGTCAAGCAGCATATTCTCAATCATTTCTATGCCATATCCTGCCGGAATAATAGCTACCGTATCATCGGTATCTGCTAAAGGCATTTTTGCCCTTGCAGCCGCGGCATGAAATGAGCTAACACCCGCAATGGTTTCAATAACGGGCGTTTCATCCAAACCAGCCACTGTTTTAGCTAAATGCTGAAAGGTTGAGTAAGTTGATGCGTCGCCTTCGACTAAAAAAACCACATCACGCCCAGCGTGTAATTTTTCTAATACAATTTGTGCGGCTTGTAACCAATATTTAGCTAATATTTCTCGGTCATGGGTCATAGGAAAAACCAATTCCGTACTATTTTCTGGAATCTCTAAACCAGCGGCCAAGGCGATTTTTAACGCATAGCTTTCGCCCTTTTTTCTTTTTACCGGATAAGCCCAATCGGCCCCCGAATGCAATAAAGCCCATGCTCTACGTGTCATTAGCTCCGGATCACCCGGCCCTAAAGAGACACCATATAAAGTACCTATCATGCTGCTATTTCCTTTTGTGCACACACAATCCACACAGGATTTTCTGCTTGCATGCGGTTCATATGTAAAATGGGTTGACTGCGTGAGGCTTGCAATTGGGTTATATCCCACAGCGCGCCACTTTTTTTCAATGCCTCTAAAGCCGTATTGAGATTTTCTAAGGTGACAAAGTTCATCACTAAACAGCCATTAGCTTGTAATTTAGCTAAACACAGCTCGATTAATTCTGCTAATTCACCACCTGAGCCACCAATAAAAACAGCATTTGGCGCGGGCCAATATTGCATGCCTAAAGGCGCTTTATTTTCAATTAAGGTGTAATTATGCAAGCCGAAATTGCGCGCATTTTCTGTGGCAATGGCAAAATCAGCGGCATTTTTCTCAACCGCATAAACATGGCCTTGCGCACAAAGTTTCGCTGCCTCTATACCTACGGAACCAGAGCCAGCACCTATATCCCAAACGATGCTATTAGCGGTTAATTGCAATCTCGCCAAGGACACGGCACGCACTTCGCGTTTAGTAATTAAGCCTTTATCCGGCTTACGCTGTTTAAAGGCATGATCGGCATAACCAAAAAGTAATTCCGCTGTTTTTTCTTCTGATCGGCACAAAATCACTACGTCATTACCAGTGAATTCTTGCTCGGCTAACTCAGCAATACTCAAGTCTTGAAATAGTTTTTCATTGGCGCAAAGTATATTTTCGGCAACAATCATATTAAAGTCATCCGCCATATTTTCCAATACAAGCATGCGAGCAATACGCGCAGGATTGTTTTCAGGACTCGTTAATACCGCTAATTTATCATGCTGATTAATAGCTTGTAGCAGTGCATACAGTCCATGATCAGCGCCTGAACCTATTTGCCACTCGCCAGCATCTTTACTATGGACAGAACAAATTTTGGCATCTTGCCAAGCCATCCCGGTACGCGAAAAAGCCAATTGAATCGAGGAAACATTCGGCATAATCTCTAATTTATCCGCGCCAAGTTTCTTGGTTAAAAAGCTAGCAATGCCATGACATAAAGGATCACCTGTGGCTAAAACTACGACCTTTTTTTGTGCTGCTAAAGCTGCATTAATCCACTCAGACACTAAACTTAAATTACCAGTTAGATCTTTACCTTCCGCCTGTGCAATCGTTTCAGCAAACAAGCTTAAAACTCGACTTGCAGCGATTACCACTTCAGCTTCTTGTAGTCGCGTAAGAGCGGCAGCAGATAAACCTGAACATCCGTTATCCAACACTCCAATAATTTGACAACGCTTACTCATAATTCACCAATTTATTTCCGTCAAAATCACACATTAAAATCCGATAACTAAAACGCTTAGGGTAGCGTGCCTCAAGCGTCGCCACGACACGGGCACATAAGGCGCGATAAAACACTTCACCTAAGCCCAATTCTTCCATGCGTTCACCGGCAAAACGCGCCATTTTGTTGTTACTAATTTCCACACAAACTGAATCTTCAGCCCCCACACTTGCGGCTATTTCTGCTAATAATTGCGTATTCACCGCATTACGCCGTGCATGAGTAATAATTTCGCCTTGGGCAATTTTAGTCAGTTTACCGACCATACCACCGATAATAATCTGCTCAATACCGACTTGATCGGCACTATCTAAAGCGGGGCCTAAAAAATCACCCATTTGCACAAAACAAGCAGGGTCTAAATCAGTTAATTCGCGAATGGTAAATTTCTCGGTACGTCCGCCAGTAGTGAGCACAACGGCTTTTTGACCTTGGTTTGCCGCGACTTCAACCCCTTGCACTACACTAGCGCGAAATGCAGCCGTTGAATAAGGATGCACAATCCCTGTTGTCCCTAGAATAGAAATACCATTAATAATACCCAAGCGATCATTTAAAGTTTTTTTCGCCATTGCTTGCCCGCCTGGAACGGAAATAGTCACTTCTAGCCCTTGCGTTTGCAGTAATTCACTGGCAACTTCACGAATATTAGCTTCTATATTTTTCCTAGGAATCGGGTTAATCGCGGGACCACCTACTTCGAGACCTAAACCACGCATGGTAATCGTGCCAACACCGTCGCCACCTTTTAATAGCACTTGATTAGCAGCATCGGGTAATAAGCGAAGATTGACCGTTAAATGCGCTTTATCCGTACAATCAGGATCATCACCCGCATCTTTTATAATTACCGCATGCGCTGAGTTGTCAGTTGCTGAGCTTTCATGCACAACAAAAGCCACTCGCTGGCCATTAGGTAATAAGACTTCAATTTCTGCAGGCACTTGTCCAGTCAACAGTCCTAGCGTTGCCGCGCGTGCAGCCGCAGCCGAACACGCGCCAGTGGTAAAGCCTTTACGTGTACCTTTTGGTTTTTTAGGCGTCATAAGTCAGTAAAGTAATGCTGTAGAGTTATACAGGAGGCGCTTTTCGCAACTAAAAACAACTATTT
>CBDVDU010000261.1:0-3643 GCA_965372825.1 uncultured Gammaproteobacteria bacterium
TGAGTAATACAGCAATCGCACCAAAGGTCTTGCTGAGTAAAAGTACCATCGGGGAATTGCGAGCAACCATCACTACTAAAATCAGCCAACTCTGCCGCGCCTACACATTTGATCGATAAACATAAGCTAATCAAACTATAGGCTAAGCAGTGGTTCGACATATTAATTCCAGTTTTTCAATTCGTTAAAGTAATAACGTGATTTTGCCATAATTTGCTTCTCTTTGTTTTCTATATACGAAGCCAATAAAATCACCACTAAACCTAATACGATAGAACTGATCCACGGCGCACTGGAGTAAAAGTTAACCGCATATTCCCAGTAAAATAAGAAACCACCTAAAACACAAATATTACCCATGATAAACGGCGCTTTTTCCCGATGTTTAATACCTGCAATGGTCAACAACATACCCGCCGCAATAGTAATCACTGGAGCCATCGTTTGTCCATCTAACATAGCGGCATACGTTAAAGCTACCGTCATTAAGGCGCTGACTAAACGGTACAAACGCGCGTGATAACTAACCTGCCCTGACAAAGCGAATAAAATAATCGCAATGGGTAATAAAGCACTTAACTGATCACCAACAACTCCAAATTCAGCTAAGACAATCACCCAGATAGCCATCGCAGCCAAAGTACCGACCCACTGAGCAATATAAGTTATAAAAGCCGATTGGGTATAGCGTTTAATATCGTAAATACAATACACAAGCACGATAGCAGAAACAACAACCGCCAATAAATAAGATGCGGGATGCAATAAACTGCGGCCAACAATAATCCATAAAGGTAAACTAACTAATACTCGCGCCGCCATACCTTCAGCTAAACGCATACTGCTATCGTTATGTAAATGCTGCTCTGTATGCCTTAAAAAGACAAATAACCCTGCAATAATCAACGGCACAAAAGTCGCATCGCGTACTGGAATGATCAATAACACACTACCGACAATCGATGCAGTTAAAAGCGTTTTAAGGTATTTACGCGCCAATATAGAATAGCTGGCATAACTGACCAAGAACAATAGCAAGCCGGTAATCACAAAGTCAATCGTAATAATGGTCGGGCTAACCTCCATAAACTGCAACCAAGTATATTCCGGTTGCAATGCGCTCTGGCCATGCCAATAAGCATAAATCATGGCGCTAACTTGTGACACCTGAACGGATAAAAAAGCCGTACCTAGACCAAAGAATATCCGCGCCCCTTTGGTTTCATGAAATAAATAAGCGCAAACTAAACCACCACCGCACAATAATAAAGTCAGTCCTAAACCTATCCAATAACGATAAGTGGGTAATATTTCATCATGTCCTTGTAGCATAAAACTAATGGCTGAAAGCACGATCAATACAGAACCCACCCAGCGTAAATAAGTGGTAATTTTAGCGGTCATGCTTTTGCTGTTTTTAGATTCCTCTGTTTGTTCAAAATCTTGGCCAGGCATTTCTTGGGTTTCAGTTGCGTACATGATCGTCTCCTAGTTTTTAGTTGCTGAAGTTTGGTTGCTCTCGGTCAACTCATCTAACATCATTTTTAAGGCTAACTGATCTTCTTCCTGCTCAAACTCATTAGCAAAATTATCGGTATCGACAATGGCATCGGGTATTTCATATTCCGTACTCACAACCGCCCCTTCCCAGCGCGCAAAAACACTTTGCACATCCAGCATAGAATCTCCTTGATGTTCACGCTGTATGCCGGCTCTATTTTGTCTCGCGGCTAAAATTTCTTTTTTATTTTTCAAAACTAATAACTGCTCAGAAATAATATTCAAGTCATCACGCACTTTCGCTTCTTGCGCTGTGCTTTGTTGATATTGTTGATCAAGCAAGTTCATTTGTTGCTGTGCTAAACGTAAACGTTTGACACATTGCAAAGCTTTTTGTTCATCCTCTACACGTACTTTAACCGCTCTCTCTGACCATAAGCGTGCTTGCTCTTGTTGTTCTGCTAATTGCTGTTGATATTGCTCAGACATTTTGCTGACACGATGTAAATGTAAACGCGTTTTGCTGGCGATAGCTTGTAAGTCTTGAATCGCTGCGCCCGCTAATGCTTCATGGTTTTCAAATTCATCAGCGACGTGATCGATTTGGCCTTTAAGGCTGACAAATATGCGTTTTAAACTATTCATAGTGATTATCCTTTTTAAGTGTAAAGTCATAATCACTATTGCAATGGTCGTGCCATTTATATTTATCTTTAAATATCAAACAGATAAAATACATCCATGATTTAATATAAAAATCAATGTACATTTAATGAATGCCATATATACTAAAAATGTACTATATAAATTTAAATAAATTTCATAGACTGTGCTGAGGCACGAAGCGCATCACTTAAGCAGCAAATGATGCGCCGCTTTCACCGGCACACCCTCCACCCTTGGTGATTTATGACTAAATACCGTAGAATTTATACTCCTGGGGCAAGTTGGTTTTTTACCGTAAATTTAGCGAAAAGGCATAATAATCAATTATTGGTAGAGAAAATTGAGTTGTTACGCGAAGCTTTTCTTTACGTAAAAAAACGCAAACCTTTTGAGATTAATGCTGCCGTCATTATGCCTGATCATTTGCATTGCATTTGGACCTTGCCAGAAGGAGATGCCGATTATTCTGGTCGCTGGAACTTACTTAAAGGGTATTTCTCTAGGGGCATACCAAAGGGTGAAGCTATATCTCAAAGTCGAATAAAACGTAGAGAACGAGGTATATGGCAGCGTCGGTTTTGGGCACATTTAATTACCGATCAAGAAGACTTTAATACTCATTTTGATTATATTCACTGGAATCCTGTTAAACATGGCTGGACAGAAACGATTAAAGATTGGCCTTATTCTAGCTTTCATCGTTATGTCGATAATGGCATTTATTCCGGTGATTGGGAGCATTCTGGAGATTTCCCTACTGAAATTAATGAATGATGCGCTTCGTGCCTCAGCACATCCTATAAATAATTTTACCTATGAATACCCTCCCTGAACAACGCGACTTTTTTAAACAAATTGCCGAATTGGCTTTTGCCAATCCCTTTAGCCAAGAAAGAGAGCAACAGGATTGCGCACTGCTAAATATTTCACTAGGAACGCTGGATATTTATCAGCGTAGTGAAAAAATTCAAGCACTACTACTGGATCAATTACCGTTAAATAATTTCCGTATTACTGATTACCAAGGCAGCACTCAAAAACACATAAAATTCGCTTGGTTGTTTTATCAGTTTCATGAGTTTCAGGCGCAATTTAATCAATTTATTGAAGATCAGCGTTTAGTGGGCGATAAGCCGATTGAATTACCCTGCGCCAAAGCATTAAGTCTGCGCTTTCAACAAGCCAATTTTAATATTCCTGAAACAGAAAAATTCATTGCTTTGTTCTACCAACTGCATCGGGGCTTTTATTTTATTAGCACAGCGGTTTCGGGTGATTGCCCTTCTATTATCGAGTTGCGTATGCGTTTGTGGACTAATATTTTCACGTTTAATCCGCAGTGGTATATGGATTATTTATGCGGAAAAATGGAAGATTTTTCTACACTGTTACTCGGTGCTACCGGCACGGGTAAAAGCTTAGTTGCACATAGCATTGGCTGTTCGGGCTTTATTCCCTTTGATTTATCTAAACGCTG
>CBDVDU010000262.1:0-3610 GCA_965372825.1 uncultured Gammaproteobacteria bacterium
CTTCAATATACAAACCTGAAAATAAAGCTCGATTACCTTCAAATAACTCTTTAAAAGTATCAACTAATAAACTTTTTCCAAAGCGTCGTGGCCGCGAAAGAAAAAATCGCGCAGGCTGTTGCACCATTTGCCAAATTAATGGGGTTTTATCAATATACACCATGTCATTTTCACGAATGGAGGATAGCGTATTGATGCCGATAGGTAAATTTTGCATCTTTGTTTTAGGATTCATAATTTAATGACTAGCATATTGCACAGCTACACTCATAAGCCCCGCCCGTACTGAGCAACGACTGTTTGAGTATCTAATAATGACTGTTGTACTAAAGCTTCGGGTACGTCTGTATTTTGACTTAAGGCAATCACTTTAACAATGACCGCAATATGTTCAGCACTCATCGCCTGCTTCGGCAGCACCTCACTATATAGCCAGATAGTTGCTTTTTCGAGCGTGGGAATTTGCTTTTGATCACTGGCAACCGTGGCTATAGCCAATAAGGTGGCCACTAAAATATCCATAACGCCTGCGTAACACTGTTGGTTGACTAATAGTTCTGCTGAGTGTAATTTCTCTTTAGCTATTTTAAGTAATGGATTTTTTTCTGCTTCAGATTCTTCGCGCTGATAAAAGGCGGTCGCCTTAACAAATGGCGAAGCGCCCCCTAAGCGCTGTAAGGCAGTAAAAGTTTGCACATCCAAAACAACAACAGGTAAATCATCACTTGATAATGCTTGCGCTTGGCTTTCATCGTCTAACTCAGCATTCAGAACAATAACAACTAGCCCACCACCTGCGGCAATTATGCGCTCAATACGCTCATTAAATGTCACTTGTACTTTACTAATTAACTGCTTAATAGACGTATCATCATCACCTTGGTCAGCATTCAACGGTTCTATTTTTTCAATTTTTGCATCCGTATTTACATCGTCAGCATGGGGCTCGGCTGACTTTGACTCCGCAATAGTTATTTCACCTGTTTCTGGATCGACAATGCCTAATTCTTCAATAATACTGTGCAGCATTTTTTTAGAAACACCAACTACATCTTCTGAGCCTTCAGGGTTAATAACATTATCAAATAAATCGCGCTTGCCTCTAACCAAACTGGCAACCTGTTGCTCATAAGAATCTTCGGCCAATAACAGAAAAATCTGCACTTTCTCTTTTTGACCTAAGCGGTGAATACGTCCGATGCGCTGTTCCAATACACCAGGATTCCAAGGCATATCGAGATTAATCAGCGCGGAACCTGCTTGTAAATTTAAACCAACCCCACCGGCATCCGTGGAAATAAACACCTGTATAGCATCATCGTGCTGAAATTTTTCCATTAATTTGCCACGCTGATTGGTAGGCACGCCGCCATGTAAGCGCACACAACCTAAGCCTAACGAGCGCACCAAAGACTCAACCATCTCAGTCATCAATGTCCACTGGGAAAACACCACTACTTTACGGTTACTTTGTAGACACAATTCTTCTAATAAACGTTTCACCTCATCTAACTTAGGCGAACCTTCTGTTACTTTATCTACTAAACCAGCAGCATTACAAGCCATGCGCGCTTGCTGCAAAGCAGACATGAGTCGATTAGATTCACCAGGTGTTAATGGTCTGCGTTTCGCTATGTTGGCGATTAATCCCGCTGCTGACATCGCTGCGCCGTGCAGATCCTGCTGCGCTCTGGTCATCGGAATATCCAAACGCACTTCAGTTCGATCTGGCAATTGATCGCTAACCAGACTACGGTTACGCCTGAGCATTACCGAACTAATCCGCTGGCGTAATTCTGACAAATTACGATAACCAATGACTTTGCCGCGCTCATCGGTGATATGAAAATCTAACAAACAACGCCATAAAGGCCCGAGTACGCGCGGGTCAACCACTTGCATTAAACTATATAAATCTTCTATGCGATTTTCCAGCGGCGTTCCCGTCAATACAAACACATAGCGCGTTGAAATTAATTTAATCGTTGCAGCAATTTTGGTACGCCAATTTTTAATTTTTTGCGCTTCATCTAAAATCAACAAATCTGGTTTTAAAGTTTCACCAAGAACACTTAAGTCCCGCAGAACCAGCTCATAATTAACCACAAAAAATAAGGCATCCGCACGATATTGCACCTGCCGCCCCACAACACTACCTTGAATTATTTGCACTTTTTGCGTGGTAAATTTTTCAATTTCCCGTGCCCACTGCTGTTTTAATGAAGCGGGGCATACCACTAAGACTTTTTTGACTCCTGCATGTTCAGCCATCCAAATCGAGGCGGCAATGGCTTGCAGGGTTTTCCCCAAACCCATATCATCAGCCAATAACGCTCGACCTCGCGCCGCCAAAAAAGCGACACCTTCAGTGTGATAAGGAAATAAACGCACTTTAATCCCTGGAAAAATGCCATTTGCCTGTTTAATTTGTCGTGTTATTTCTTGGCCGCGCAGTTGCTGTAGTGCATCATCGGTGCACTGCTGCACATAACGTAATGCATCTTCCCCGGTAATTAAATCAGAATGCGTACTAAATTTTTCGACAAAATACTGGAAATCTTCTGGCAAACGGCCTTTAAAACGCTGATCCAGATCAAAGAACTCTTTTAATTCAGAGGCTAATTCCGTATTAAGCGATTGCGCTTTATGCAAACGAATTACCGCGTCTGTCGCTGATTCCCATGAAAGGTACACAAAAGAAACTGGCGCACCCTGCGCTACTAATTTCTTATAACCTTCTTGTTTTTTAGCGTGATGCAAAACCGCTTCGATATGTTTACAAGTACCTAAACGGTTAGTTGCCAAATCGGGGCAGGTACAAAAATTCTTGCGCTGATCCAGTGATCGAATTGATACTTGATAAGGCATTTTTCTGAAAGTACTCGAAATCAACGATTCCGCCTCCCAAACCCCAAAGGCCAAGTTACCGCTGAGTAATTTTACATTGACTTCATTGCGCCCTTTTTTAACCCGCTCTTTAATAGCTTCATCAAGCGCGCCACCGTAACTTTCTTGCTCTTTATTTATACAAAGCTCAGCATAACTATATAAAGCTGCAATAACGTGCTTACAAATCTTATCTTCAGACGCACAATCACATTCGGCATGCAATTCGCCCTGATTATCTTGGGATAACTCCACCCAATAAGGGTGATCGTTTAAAGATCCTTCTACCTGCGCAGTTAAAAACTCCTCTTGCGCATCGAGCGCAAAAACACGCTTTTCAGTAAAGTAAGCGAGTCCTCGCTTGACTGTTTCTCGGCTCGCAAGCGCATTTAATTGATCGGTATCGTAAAGGAAAAAATTTGGCGTCATGATATGTCGGGGCTTAAAGGAATCAACAAAGATAATCGCAACTATCCAGCATTTCGGCCTTTATAGTCTCGTCATCGAAATAATAGCACAGCAAAGTGCTTGTTTTTTATAAAAGGGGCTTTACGCCTTTAAGAGCATAGGTATCTACACAAGTCTTAAAGCCTTCTCCAGAGGGAGAAGGTTGGATGAGGGGAGTAGGTAAAGCTTTGATTTTATTCTCCTCACCCCAGCCCTCTCCATCAGGAGAGGGAGCCATCTTAACTTGTAACTTATTGTATTTAAATGTCAAAAAGTT
>CBDVDU010000263.1:0-3592 GCA_965372825.1 uncultured Gammaproteobacteria bacterium
CACTTGCGCAGCAACCATAGCCGTCGCTTCAGGAATCACTGGATTTACTTTACCCGGCATAATACTACTGCCTGGTTGTAATGCGGTTAATTCAATTTCACCTAAACCTGCCAACGGACCGCTATTCATCCAGCGCAAATCATTGGCTATTTTCATCAAACTAACGGCGATTGTCTTTAATTGCCCCGATAATTCAACAACAGCATCCTGACAACTTAAGCTCTCAAAAAACGAATCATTCGGTGTAAAGTCTATATCAGTTACAGCACTCACCGTTTGTGCAAATTTAACGGCAAACTCAGGATGGGCATTAATTCCCGTACCAACGGCTGTTCCACCTTGCGCTAATTTTTGAATACGGGGCAGGGCGCTTTGCA
The DNA here is from genome assembly GCA_965372825.1 of uncultured Gammaproteobacteria bacterium. Taxonomy (GTDB): domain Bacteria; phylum Pseudomonadota; class Gammaproteobacteria; order Methylococcales; family Methylomonadaceae; genus Methyloprofundus. The sequence continues at coordinate 378 of CBDVDU010000263.1, forward strand.
CTCGAGCAATACCATTGCGAATTTGTAACGCCCAAGCACCTAATTCCTGCGCTAAAGTCATTGGCATCGCATCCATTAAATGCGTACGCCCTGTCTTGGTATAGTGCTGGCAAGCGTCTGCTTTCGTTTCGATAGTTTCGGCTAAATGCGTTAAAGCAGGCAATAACTGACGATGACATTCTAAAGCGGCACTAATATGTATCGCTGTTGGAATCACATCATTACTGCTTTGTCCCATATTAACGTGATCATTTGCACCGACAGCTTCAGTGCTGATAGCAGAAGCCAAATGTGCCAATACCTCGTTCACATTCATATTAGTGCTTGTGCCAGAACCCGTTTGAAATATATCTAAAGGAAATTGATCCGCATGTTCACCCTGAATAATTTGCTCAGCAACCTGAATAATTGCCTGACCTCGCTCAGCATCCAAAACACCCAAATCACTATTTACTTTAGCAGCCGTTTGTTTAATGAGTGCCACTGTTTTAATAAAGGCAGGCGGCATCATTAAGCCACTAATTGGAAAGTTATTAATTGCTCGCTGAGTTTGCGCGCCATATAAAGCATCAGCAGGCACTTGTAACTCACCCATGCTATCTTTTTCTATTCTGTAATTTGTCATAGTTATTTCAGGTTTATTGAAAGATTTTTGTGTAGGAGGGGCTTTTAGCCGCGATTAATAATCACTTAAGTTATAAGTCGCGGCTAAAAGCCCCTCCCACACTATCTCTCTCCCACAAATGCAATATGTCTGCACTCGAAAATGGCCAGCACAATTCTTTTTGTGATTCTGAATCCAATAACACAGGAATTTTAATCGCATAACGCTCCTGCCATTGCTCCTGCTCAGCAATATCGATTTTAGTAAAAGGGATTTTTAATTGCACAACTAAAGCTTCTGCTTGTTCACATAAATGGCACGCTGAGGTACCTAACAATAATAATTGGCTCAATGTTTTCCCTTCTTCTCTAATATCCCCATCATAAAAGCAGAAAGTACAAAGGTTAAATGAATCAGCACATACCAAAGCAATTTATCATTAGCAATCAGCTCTACATTCATAAATATTTTCAATAAATGTATCGATGAAATAGCCACAATCGATGACGCAACCTTCATTTTCAAGGAACCATAATCATGCGTCCCTAGCCAAGATAACTTTTCTATTCCTTCAGCAACATCCAAGCGAGAAACAAAATTATCGTAGCCACTAAACATTACAATAACCGTCAAGCTACCGACCAAGGTTAAATCGATAAAAGTCAGCAATTTCAACGTTAATTGATCATCATTCATCTCTAAAATAGCAGGGATAAAATGATAAACCTCTTGAAAAAACTTAACGGCTAAAGCCATTAACGCGATACTCATACCCAAGTAAATAGGTGCTAATATCCAGCGACTAGAGTAAATTAAGCGTTCAATTATTCGTTCAATCATCTTTTTTATTATTTAATTTAACTATCCGCGTCAACTTCTACGACTTCTTCAGCAACGATTTCAATACCTAACATAGCTGCAATATCATTCTCAGGTGTATCAATACCTTTTACCGCTAAAGTTTGCGTTAATTTATCTAAAATTCCTGCACTAAAAAACGGCGGTAAAGTCGGCCCAATGCGAACATCTTTAATACCTAAAGAAAATAATGCCAACATCATTAAAATAGTTTGCTGTTCATACCAAGCGATATTAAAGGAAACAGGCAGTTCAGATATATGCTTTAACTGCATTGTCTTTTGTAAATGCGTTAAAAAAGCCAACACCGCATAAAAGTCATGCGTTTGGCCTACATCTAAAAGACGCGGAACGCCATTAATCTCACCTAAATCTAAATCATGAAAACGATATTTAGTATCGCCTGCCGTTAAGATAAGCGTATCTTTTGGTAAAGCCTCAACTAATTGCGTGTAATAACGACGCTCTTTATGTCGACCGTCACAACCCGCTAAAACAATAATGTGCTGAATATCACCAGACTTAATAGCTTCAGTAATAGCCTCTGTTAATTCTATCAATGCTTGCAGACCATAACCTACTGTCACCGCACCTTTTGTGAGTGGGGTAGGGGGCTCACATTGCTTCGCTTGCTCAATAATGGCAGAAAAGTCCTTAGCTTCACCCGGCCGGCGTTTATCGATATGGCTAATATCTGGCCACCCGACCATACCCGAAGTATAAGCTTTACTAATATAGTCTTTTTTAGGCTGCTGCAGGCTATTGCTAGTCACTAAAACAGGACCTTTAAATTTACTAAATTGCGTTTTCTGATCTTGCCATGCGCCGCCATAATTCGCGACCAAATTAAAATACTTTTTAAACGCGGGATAACTATGCGCAGCAATCATTTCGCCGTGGGTATAAATATCTACGCCAGTGCCAGCACTTTGTTCTAATAAGTCCTGTAAATCATGAAAATCATGACCAGTAACAATAATCCCTGGTTTTCCCCAAGTATCTAAATGGACAGTTGTCGGCTCAGGTTGACCAAAGTTTTCAGTATTAACCCGTTCTAATAACTCCATCATTAATAAACTTTGCTCTCCTGCTTTAAAGTTCATCGCTAAAACTTCATCTAAACTAACATCAGTACGTAAAGTATAAGCAACCACTTCATGCAAAAAAGCATAATGTTCCACGTGAAACACACCCTGAACTTGAATATGCTCCAGCAAAGCACCTAGCCCTTTTGCTGCATAAATCAACATTTCCTTTGCTGCATGCAAATCCGCTTGTTCGTCAGATAACTCACCGCCAGCCATAACGCCGACTGTTTCACCCACCTTAACAAAGGCAGCTTTATCACAAAGCTCATACTGCCATTTCGCTTCTTCAGGTAAATCTTCGTTCAGTTCAACACCTTTTGCTAACAATAGGCGCTTTAAATATTCACGTCGCTGTACTGTTTCAGCAATTAACTGCGTGAATACAGAAGAATCAAAATTTACATTTGTAACCATTGAATACAGAGCGCGAGCAGTAAACTGATCAATATTGCGCTCACTAATGCCTACTTCTGCCGCTTTAATTACATATAAAGATAAGCCTTTTAAAGTGTATGTTAATAAATCATGCAGGCTGGAAACATCCGCTTTTTTCCCACAGATTCCGGCTGTATCACAAGCAACATTTTTTTTAGCTTCCTGGCAATGGTAACAAAACATGTTTACTCTCCTTGTTAATTTATAAAAAATACAGTCTTAATAGGACT
>CBDVDU010000264.1:0-3568 GCA_965372825.1 uncultured Gammaproteobacteria bacterium
ACTGGCAGTGCTATGTAACCTAAAGTTTCGGATTTTATAAAGCGCGTATTCCTTAGTGCGTATGCGAGTGTTCATGTCCGCCATGACTATGCCCATGTGCTGCGCTGTCATCATGAGGCATGATGGGCTTGGGAGCAGGGGAAACTTCTTGATGCATAACTGGTGTCACTGCAACGCCATGACTATGACCATGCGCAGTGCTATCATCATGAGTCATGATAGCTTCAGGAGCTGGAAAGTTTTCTTGATGCATAACAGGCGTTACTGCAACTCCGTGTTGATAGACCATAAAACCACCTAAATCAGCGCCCAAGGTTAATAATAAAATTAACAGTGCAGATAAGGCGAAGTGTCCATAAGTCGGGCTGATTAAAAAATCCTCAGAAGCAAAATAACGGCGTAGCGACAATAGAACCGCTAAAACAGCGACACTGATACCAAAGCCTTGATGACGTAGCATGATGGCATGAGTAATGTCATCATGAGGGACAGAATAAGCGGCTTGCATGCCGGCAGCTACAGTTAATAATGCGGAAATAGTTCCTAGATAAAGTGCTGTTGTAGCAAAGTTACGCCATGCTAAATTAGCAAATACACCACCAAGTAGGTCGGCAAAGAAAAACGCGACAAAAAAAGCAATAGGGAAATGGACGATTAAAGGGTGAATATTAGGCAGAGCTGAAATCCCCGGTAATAAAGTACTGAATATTTCCGCTGGGCTTAAAGTGGTAAGTGTTTCGATAAAGGTTAACAATGCTTCTAAACCTTTTGCAGGACTGATGCCTTCTTGGCCGCCGCCGTGAATGAGTGGAAGTACGTCAAAAATTAAATCAATCATTTTCTCTCTCGTAAGCTATTTTTATTATTTTTTATAAGCGTTGCATTATACGATTATGCAGCTGTGTGTGCAGATTTTCTCGGATCTATTCATTCGGAATTAGCATTAAGGCTTGATAAACCGCTTGTTTACGTATCTGCTCTCTATTGCCGTGAAAATGCGCTAATGTCACTTTAGCAGGATGATGCTTTTTTTGCCATGCGATATAGACGCTGCCAATAGGCTTTTCTAAAGAGTCTCCCGTTGGGCCGGCGATACCAGTAATAGCAATAGCATAATCTGCTGCGCTGTGTAGTAAGGCGCCTGTGGTCATCTGCATAGCCACTTCGGCGCTAACTGCGCCAAATTGCGCTAATGTTTCAGATTTAACGCCTAACATATCTATTTTTGCTTGGTTGCTATAAGTAATAAAGCCTCGATCAAACCAAACTGAGCTTCCTGCTATCTCTGTAATGCATTGAGCTAGCCAACCACCGGTACATGATTCCGCTGTGGTTATGAGAGCGTTGTTTTTTTGTAGGTATTGGCCTAGATTTTCTGAGGCTTGGGTAAGATTTATAAATGCGTTCATAGGCTGATTAAGATATTAATAGTAGGACAAGGTTAATATTTTGTTAAAATTGTCGCATACAATTTTACGTAGATAAATTAAGAAAACACATGACAGATATTGATTGGAATGACTATTCAGTAGAAACACAGGCAATTAGAGCAGGGCAGCAGCGTACTCATGAAGGTGAGCATAGTGTGCCAATTTTTATGACTTCGAGTTATGTGTTTGATAGTGCTGAGGCCGCTTCATTGCGCTTTACAGGGCAAGAGCCTGGGAATATTTATTCGCGCTTCACAAATCCTACTGTAGATACCTTTCAAAAGCGATTAGCGGTAATGGAGCAAGGTGAGCGTTGTTTAGCTTTTGCTTCGGGAATGGCAGCGATTATGGCAGTCGGTATGAGTTTGCTGAAATCGGGTGATCATGTCGTGTGTTCACGTAGTGTGTTTGGCAATACAGTATTAACTTTTCAGACTTATTTTGGCAAATTTGGCGTAGAGACTAGCTTTGTTGAGTTAGCTAATCTTGAGGCCTGGGAAGCAGCGATACAGCCGAATACGCAGTTTTTATTTGTCGAAACGCCATCGAATCCGATGATGGAATTAGTTGATATTCGTGCTTTAGCGGAGATTGCTCATAAAAAAGGCTGTTTGTTAGTCGTCGATAATGTCTTTTGTACGCCGATTATGCAACAGCCAATTGCACTGGGCGCTGATATTGTTGTTCATTCTGCGACTAAATATATTGACGGTCAAGGGCGTGCGGTGGGAGGTGCGGTGATTGCCAGTGAGGAAATTATTGAAAAATACATTTACCCTTATCTAAGAACGGGCGGCGCAACCATGAGCGCTTTTAATGCTTGGATATTCTTATCAGGGTTGGAAACACTCGCGGTCAGAATGAAAGCGCATTGTGATAGCGCATTTGAGTTGGCTAAATGGTTGGAAGCACAGCCAGCAGTGGAAAAAGTACATTATCCAGGTCTGGAATCACATGCGCAGCATGAGCTTGCAAAACAGCAGCAAAGTCATTTTGGTGCGGTTGTGAGTTTTGAATTAAAAGGCGGCAAGGAGCAAGCTTGGAAATTAATCGATGGTACGAAAATGCTCTCGATTACTGCTAATTTAGGGGATGTAAAAAGCACGATCACTCATCCAGCAAGCACGACGCATGGTCGTTTAGCGCCTGAAGTCAGATTAGCCGCTGGGATTAAAGATAGCTTAGTGCGTATTTCGGTAGGCTTGGAAAATGTTGAAGATATTAAACGGGATTTATTGCCTGGTTTAGTTACGGAACTGTAGAGCGGGTTAGATTTTTCTTGCGTAACATTTAAAACGTAACTCGCAAGCTAGGTGTTTGTGAGGAATATGTGAAGTTGTAGTATGCGAATATCCCTGTATTACGCAGACTTTATACAGGGTTACTTGCTATGTTGTAACGAAGAGAGGAAAAGTATACAATCCTTGTATAGTAGTTTTTACTAATATTCTTAATCTTTAGTGTTCAAACTATTTACAGGGGTGGTTATGATTCGAATATTTTTTTACAGTATCTTGTTCGTTCTAGGGTCTACTTATTATTCGGTATTGAGTGCAAAAAATTCTGAGTTTACTTTTGTGAGTGAGGAAGGGAGCTATCAATACTCGATTGTACAGACAGGTGATAATTACACATTTAAATTTGAGAGAAACCCAGGAGAAGGAAAGTTAAATGCTGGGTATCATGTGCTACAGTCTGTCTATAAAGATGGCACCATTAACAAAAAGTATAGTGAAAGTTATATACGGGAAAGGGCGCGGTGTTATGTTTTTGATAGCCGTTTTCATACTTACAGTCTGTGCTTTTTGCCTAATGACTTTAATAAGAAGCAAAAGGATCGTTTTTGGGGATTTGTTACCCAAGTCCCTAATTGGAAGTGGTTGTTAACGCGTTTTTTTCTGCCTGTAGCACTGTTGTATGCTTTACTCTTTTATGGTGTAAGACGACGAAAAACTAATAATGCTTAGGAATTAAAATTCAATAGTATCCGAAAGCACTGCCAGTCCTTTGAGGACTGGCAGTGCTTCATAATCTAAAGTTTCGGGTTTTATTTAATATGTATTCCTTAAGATATCATAGGTTGTAGGTGGGGTGATGAAAATCACCTCTTTTATCCTATTTTTGTAATATTTAAACGC
>CBDVDU010000265.1:0-3529 GCA_965372825.1 uncultured Gammaproteobacteria bacterium
TATAAAGGCGATTAGTACGAGAAAAGGCCTGTATGATGTTTTCATACTTGAGTACCTTATCCATATACAGGGTATTCAACCATTTAGAGTCAAACCCCGTCAGCATTTGGTCTACCACAATCAACAAATCAATTTGTTGCTCGGGTGTTTTTTCGATGCGTAAATATGGTTTTTTATGGGCTAGCCGTGCGGCAATGTCTTTTTTAAATTTAGCGTGGTTAGCTAAGGTGAAATCCTGTCCGTATTGCGCGTTATAGTCTGTAATAATTTCAATTAAACCAGCTTGTTTTAAAGCGGTGTTACCAGAGTAATCACCTCCTTCATCAATATGCGGGTCAAAAAGGGCTGTTATTCTTAATGTTGGTTCTGCTTGTTTTAAACAGCGATAATACTCAATCGCTTCAGCAATACTGCTAGTCGCAAAGATGGCGTGGAACTTACTGTTTTGGCTCAGGCTCGTCCAGTTTTCAAGAATGTCTTCGACTACCGTGGTTTGATGTTCTGCACGGGTGTATTGTGACTTGGGCACATCATCTTCAATACCTTTCACATACTTGCCATTGGCCTCAGTGTGACCCGCCATGGCAACCTTGCGCATGTAGTGATTAAACACCTCTTTTTTCTTAGGGTCTGCCAAGGCTTCACTTTCGGTATTTGCTTTGGCTTTTAGCAGCGCCACTTCACGTCGCAAGTCTTTATCTTTGTAGGTCATCACCTTGTAGGGGTCGAAACCCAATACATTTTTATCGCGGATGCCATCGGCAATGCTGTAGCGGTGCAGTTCGTTACCAAACACGGTTGAAGTGGTATTGTGTTTCTTTTGGTTTTCATCCTGAATCGGCGTACCGGTAAAACCAAAAAATATCGCAGCAGGAAAGGTTTGTTTAATGGTGATAAGCATATCGCCAAAGGTGGAGCGATGGGCTTCATCAATAATAAATACCAGTCGCTGGTTGTTGATCAACGCAATATCGTGGCTTTGAAAGCTCATACCCTCGTCATTGGCGTCCTCACTGATATTACTCATTTTTTGAATCGAGCTAACAATCAAGGTATCGGCAGGGTCGGTGCTTTTGAGTTTGGTGATCAATACACCCGTATTTTCGGTGGCTTGTACCGTTTCACCATCCCCTGAAAAGCCTTGATATTCATGCAAGGATTGCACGCCCAACTCGATTCTATCCATTAAAAAAACCACTTTATCGGCGTCTTTAGAATGGGCAATAAGCTGCGCCGATTTAAAGCTGGTCATGGTTTTTCCCGAGCCGGTGGTATGCCACACATACCCGCCTAAACGGTCTTTATCGGCCCAGTTGGTTTTGGAAACTTTGTCCGAGATGGCGTTGGCGGCATAGTATTGGTAGCTGCGCATCACTTTTAGCACGCCGTCGGAGTCATCAGCGACAGTGTAAAAACCAATCAATTGGTGCGCCATGGGGATAGATAAAAAACGCGAAGCAATGCCTTTCCAATCGTTAATAGGTTCGTTATCAAAATCGGACCAATGGAAATAAAAGTCTTTATTAAATTTGCCATCCATTCCCTGGTTAGCAAAGTAAACCGTCTCGGCTGGTTCCATGGCGACAAACACCTGCACCAAGGAAAACAAACCAGTGAATACACCCTCAGCAGAATATTTTTCGATTTGGTTATAGGCATGGCTGACTGGCACGCCGCTACGTTTAAGTTCTATGTGAATCACCGGCATGCCATTAATGAGCAGCATTAAATCGCCACGGCGGTCATTGAGTATGTGGGAGGTTTTGGCAAACCGTGGTTGTTGTACAATTTGGTAACGACTTTGCCCGGCTGCAATTTCCTGGCGGTCGTAAATTTTTAGGCTGATTTCTTTGCCCAGGTGCAATGGGTCGTTAGGGTTATCGCGGGTAATAGCCACGGTTTTTCCATTAATAAAGCCATTAAGTTTAAGCGGTGTTTTTAACTCGCGTATTTGCTCGACAATTTGCTGCATTTCAGTATCGCTTAGCGGCACATCGTTGAGGCGGTCAATGTCGCGATTGTTCTGAAATAAAATCGCTGCCCAGTTTTGCAGTAAATCCGCTTCGGTTGGATTTTTTAATACTTCACCTTCCCAACCTTTATTTTTTAGCTCATCGATTAAGGCGATTTCAAAGGCGGCTTCGTTGGTAAATGTCATGATGTCTTAATCCCTTAAACAAACATTTTTTCTAAGCAGGCTTGCTTGATGTTGTTGAGTTTTTTAAGTTGGGCTTGGTGTTGGTTTAGTAGCGTGTCGAGCTGTTTGAAAAAGTCGCCGATTTTGGTTTGTTCTTCAGGTCTTGGCAATGAGATAGCTGTTTCTAAAATATTCTTATTGTAAAGCCGTTTGATTGTGCTACCTTCCAAGCCGCTCCACTTCACAATTGTATAAAATACTTTCAAAAAAGAGTTATCAACTTCCCCTCCATGTTTAAGCCAAACAATATTTGAGTCCTGAAAATATTGATCATCTCCCGCGTATTCAACTACTCTCCCTATACTTCCAGATGCAGAAATCAGAAGATCACCCCTTTCAGGGAAAGGGTACTTTGATTTATATTCATCAAATAATTTTCTTGAGATAAAAGCATCAGCCTGCCCTCCAAATGTACCTATCTTGAAGAAAGGCACATCACCTTCATTAAATGTTTGCGCCTTAAATATTCTCTTATTCATAGCTACAGAGCCCAGCTCTCCTAACACCTTCTCCTCCCACTCCCCACTAACCACTTTAAATCGAATCTCTGGCACGGTTGCGTCTTGTTTGGGGAACATTTTTTCGAGTAGGGCTTTTTTAAGGTTTAACAGCTTGTTGTGCTTTTTCTGATGCTGGGCGATTAGGGTGTCGAGCTGTTGGAAGTAATTGCCAATTTTGGTTTGCTCACCCTCTTCTGTAGGCTTAGGAATCATGACCTTAACAATTTCATTCATATTTATTTTTTTAGGGAACGCTATATGTAAAGTTCTGTGCCAAATATCTTTCCTTACTTTGTTTGACCCTATACTGTTTTTCAGAAAATAAGGGTCTAGCTCTTTATACTTTAGTAACGCTAGCGTCACGTAATAAGCTTTCGGCGCATCCGACTCCACCACATTTGCGGTTCCAACATCCCCTATGCGGGTCATTAACACATCATTTTTCTTTGGGAAAACCTTAAATTCTTTTTCAAAAGAGTTTTTAGAAATAAACTTTTCTGACTTCAAGGTTTTAATGTTTTCGACAGAAAGAAACATTACGCCTAAACTTGTATATTTGGGTGTTTGATGTGTTCCGTCATAGACATTAGTTACGTCTCCAAGCGCCTTCTCTTCCCATTCCTCACTAAACCCATTAAACCGAATCACGGGTACTTTAATTTCTGCACTCATACTATTCACCCACCAAAAAATCTTTCAATTCAGCCAAGCCTTGTTGGTCAAACTCGTTGCCGGTGAGTTCGTCGATTAAGTCTGCTAATGCTTGCTCGGTGTTTTTGATATCGCTTGCGACATCGGCATAAGTGGTGGCATATTTATCAGCCAGTTTTTG
>CBDVDU010000266.1:0-3524 GCA_965372825.1 uncultured Gammaproteobacteria bacterium
ACATTGAACGGTGCTCTTCAATACAATCCAGCAACCTAGAATAAATTAGAATTGCAGTCTTTCCAGAGTAAAATCTAACAATAGTATTTTTGGATAAATCTTCCATTACATGCTCAGGATCTAACGACATATAGCTTGGTAAATAATCCAGTGAGTCATTTAAAAAATACATTCTTATATGACTTATTAATTGCTTCAGCTTGATTCTTATTAATAGCTTTAACCACACTTTGTAACTTCCAAATTTTATAAATAGCACCACCAATGAAAGAGATTATAGCAATAATTGGCAAAGGAATATTAAACTGTATCTCTGGCATACTTACCTCTACATTTTAAAAAACATAACTAGTTATTATCCTGACCCGCTGATCATACACCCTAACACTTTAACAGATGTCAACAATACCGTTTCAAGCCAGCAACTCTAAACGGGATAACATGCATTTAATACATGATTAACAAGTCTGAATAATATTCAACGGTTAAATTTAAAAGAAGAATTCATCTAAGTGCGTGTTTTAAAAGTGCCTGCATGGTGAAAATATGGAGAATTCAGTCTTTTCTAATCAAGAAAATCCATTGAAAACTCATGGAACAGCCTTGTTTATCGAATATGACAGGCTTGAAATAGCCTGATTTTTATGACTCTAGACTTTTAGAACAGGCACTAAACAGAATAATTTTAAATGGCTGAAATTGGCTGTTTTGAGTCAGTCAAAAAGGAATTTATTTCTCCCACGTTAACTCTCCCTACCCGTTATAAAGATAATGATATAGCCTACTATTTTTTTAAAAAACAACAATCTTTGAGAGGGACTTGCAAGGTGCCGCGCTTTTTAAAACATACTTATTTTTAAGTCATACCCCATAAAAATAAGTTATATAAGCACTATCAAACACTTACGACCCAAGTAAATTGATAATTCTATTTTTTAGGCGGCAGTGATTGCAGATTCGATAGGCCTGTATAAAATATATACAATCCAATGCTACACCTTTATTCGCAAAGGCTTGACCGAGTTACACAAGAACAACTCACAAAGTTATCCACAGAAAATGTGGGTAACTGTCATCTAGCTGTAATAAGTACCTGTGCTTAACTCTATCTAAGCCTGCTTTATCCCCAAATAACGCCAAGGAATTACACAGCTTTGTTTTGTGCTGAGTATACTTTGATACTTGGGTTTAAAGCGGTTATCCAGTAAAAAATCAGTGCTTAATAGTAGTTATTAGCACTTAATCTTACTTAAATTACGAGCATTCTCTAGCAATAATGTACTTATTTGTTCAACAGGCAAAGGGCGACTAAATAAAAAACCTTGGTATACGTCACACTCTGTTTGCTTTAAAAAATCAAGTTGACTTTGTGTTTCCACGCCTTCAGCAATGATTTTTAAGCCCAAGCTTTTACCTAGAGCAATAATAGCATTACAAATCGCAGCATCTTCTTTGTTTACATCACATTCGCGTACAAAGGCTCGATCAATTTTTAAAGTATCAATGGGGAATTTTTTAAGATAACTCATTGAAGAATAGCCGGTGCCAAAATCATCTACTGAAAACTTAATATCCATTTTCTGTAACCTATTCATTAACCTGGTACATTGATCAGTATTTTTTGCCAGCATAGTTTCAGTGATTTCAAGCTCTAATAAATGACCTTGGATATTATGTTTTTGTAAGGTATCACAAATGCGATCATAACAATCATCTAGTTGAAAATCTTTCATTGATAGATTTACCGCTACCGGTAAAATAGTTAAGCCCTCTGCTTTCCAGGCATTTAATTGCTGGCAAGTTGTTTGTATGACAAAGTTAGTTACGTCATTAATTAGGCTGGATTGCTCCAGAATAGGTATAAAAACCGAGGGTGGAATAAGGCCTTTTTCTGGATGCTGCCAGCGTAATAGCGCCTCAAATCCAACTAAGCAGCCTTTTTGGCAGTCAACTTTAGGTTGATAGTATAGGATGAACTCCTCATTCTTTAGGGCGTTACGTAATTCTAATTCAATATAAACACGCTGATTGAGCTTTTCTTCCATTTCAGGAAGAAAGAAACAATAGGTATTGCGGCCTTGCTGTTTTGCTTCATACATAGCCATATCGGCACGTTGAATTAATTGTTGCGCTTCAACCTTGCCATATTTAGAAATGGCAAGTCCAATACTAACTTGGGCAAATACCTCTCTACCATTCACAGAAATAGGTGCATGTAATATTTGAATAATGTCTTCGGCTTTAGTGGAGGCAATATCATGTTTTTCTAAGTTTGGAAATAGAATTAAAAATTCATCTCCGCCCCAACGACAAATTATATCTTCCGCACGTACACATTTATTTAAACTAGCAGCAACGTGACGTAATAATTGATCTCCTGCTTCATGCCCTAGGGTGTCGTTTATATCTTTAAAATGATCAAGGTCTAAAAACATTAATAAACAATTACTGCGATGACGGTTTGCAAAGGAAATTTCGTAAATCAGCTTTTCTTTAAAATAGTTGCGATTAAACAAGCCTGTTAACACATCATGAAAAGCGAGCTCATGCAGTTTGTTTTGCATTTCCAGTTGCTTTGTTATATCTCTAATATGGAAGGTAAACTCTTTAAGTTTTTTGCCTAATAGGTCGGCCTGAGTAATACTTAATTCCGCTGGAAATTCTAGTCCATGCACGCGTAGTAGAGTAATTTTATTATGATGATTTAAGGCGATGTTACTATTTATAGAGAATAGTCCCTTTAAACTTTCAGAGAATTCTTTCTGCGCAACTGCGGGGACAAAGAGATCAATAAAACTACGATTAAGTACGCGTGCCGCACTTAGCCCAAAACATTTTTCCGCAGCGATATTAAATTCTAGAATTTGACCTTGAGTATTAATGGCGACGATACAATCTAAAGAGGCGTTGAGAATTGCTCCTTTGCGAGATTCGCTGTTTTTGAAATCGTTTAATGCTTTTTCTCGAGAGTTAATTTCTGTATTGGCTCTTGCCAATACACTGTTATATTGTTTTGCGATTTGCCCAGCTTCAGTAAAGGGCTCAACTGTGACGGCTTGCCTAAAATCACCTTGACTCTCTTGCCTTTGCATGGCACCGAGTAAGTTATATATTTCGGTGCTAGCCATATGCTCAGAAATATTTAGCCCTTTAATTTCAGCTTCTTGAGAGACTCTTAAGGGGTAAAAATAATTTATTATTTTTAGTAATGCAAAACTAACCGTAAATACATATAAACCTATTGCGCATACACCAAGCAACTGCACTTGAAATTGCTGCCAAGTATTCAGCCCTGTACCCCAGTTTTCAGGTGAACTTAAAAGGGGCAAGGCCAGTGTCCCCCAAATACCCGCGAATAAATGTACTGGGACTGCGCCAACAACATCGTCAACTTTATACTTTTCCAATAGCTGTTCACCGATACACACTATAATTCCAGCAATAGCACCAATAAGAACTGACGCAACGGGAGTCATCACATGACAGCAAGCTGTAATAGCAACCAAGCCGCCTAATAGGCCATT
>CBDVDU010000267.1:0-3468 GCA_965372825.1 uncultured Gammaproteobacteria bacterium
CAAAATATTTATGTGACCGGTGCCGAGCAAGGTAGTGGTAAGTCAATTATCATGCTGGCAATGATGGATATGTTAGCCGGTTATGCAGGAAAAATTGGTTTCTTTAGGCCTATTATTCATGAGCAAGAAGAGAAAGATGAATTAATCCAATTAATCAGACATCGTTATCAAATTGATTTGCCTTATGATGCGATGTTTGGTTGCCATATGGAAGAAGCTCAGGCTTTAATCGAAAAAGATAAATATAATGAATTATTAAAACGGATTTTAACTAAATACCGCACCCTTACTAAAGAGTGTGACCATGTTTTATGCGTTGGGCCTGATTATGTCGGTGATAACTCTATCTTTGAATTTGATTTTAATGCCGAGGTAGCTAATAATCTAGGCTGCTTAATTATGCCGGTAGTTCAAGGCCAAGGGCGAAATAATATACAAATTGTTGATGCGGTCAATCGACTTAAACATGCTTTAAATGAATTTAATTGTGATTTATTAGCGAGCGTTATTAATGGTGTCGCAACGGATCAAATTGAAACTTTGCGCATGCGCTTTAAGCACAATCCAGAAAATAAATTTCCTGTTTATATTGTGCCAGCCGAGCCTTCATTAGAGAAACCCAGTGTTGGCAATATTGTGCGTCAACTTAATGCGGAGGTTATATTAGGTGAGAAACAAACGTTAAACCGCTTAGTTAGCCAATATAAAGTCGCAGCAATGCAAGTGCCCGGTTTTTTAGATTATCTTGAGGCTGGCGACTTAGTGATTACGCCAAGTGACCGAGCAGATATTATTCTCGCTTGTTTTATGGCCTATACCTCCACTAATTACCCGCAAATTGCTGGTTTATTATTAACCGGAAAGAAAAATACGGCTAAACAAATAAGGCATTTACTAGAGGGATTTGATGATACACCTTTTGCGGTATTATCTATCGAAGAAGATACTTTTAGTGCGGCCATGAAAGTAAAAGAAATAAAAGCTCAGATTTATTCGCAAGACGAACGAAAAATTGCTACGGCTTTAGGTTTAGTCGAAAGTAATTTAAGCTTTGACGAACTAAAACAGCGACTTACCGCCCAACACTCTGACCGCGTTACTCCGTTAATGTTTGAGTATGAGCAAATGCAACGCGCCCAAGCTAATCAACAGCATATTGTTTTACCTGAAGGTACTGAAGAGCGTATTTTGCATGCCGCAGAAATTCTATTATTAAGAAATGTCGTTAAACTAACGCTATTAGGTAATGTCGAAGATATTCAGCAAAAGATCAAAAAATTAGGCTTACATTTAGATGCGGTTAATATTATTGATCCTCTGCAGTCTGAATTACGTGAGCTTTACGCAGAACAATATTATGAGTTACGCAAAGAAAAAGGCGTCACTTATGATATGGCTTTTGATACCCTGTCTGATGTCAGTTATTTCGGCACGATGATGATCCATATGGGCGATGCTGACGGCATGGTTTCCGGTGCAGTACATACCACGCAGCATACGATTCGCCCAGCTTTTCAAATCATTAAAACTAAACCAGGCACATCTATTGTTTCCAGTGTCTTTTTTATGTGTTTAGAAGATAGGGTTTTAGTCTATGGCGATTGCGCAGTAAACCCCAACCCTAATGCTCAAGAGCTTGCAGATATTGCCATCAGTGCGGCACAAACGGCTGAAATGTTTAATATTACGCCGCGTATTGCCATGCTCTCTTATTCCACTGGCGAGTCAGGTAAAGGCGTAGAGGTTGATAAAGTAAGACAGGCAGTCAAACTAGCTAAAAAAGCGCACCCTGAATTAAAACTAGAAGGTCCTATGCAATATGATGCCGCTGTCGATGCGGGGGTAGCTAAAACCAAGCTGCCAGATAGTGAGGTTGCAGGTCATGCAAATGTGTTTATTTTTCCAGACCTGAATACCGGAAATAATACTTATAAAGCGGTACAACGCTCTTCTGGTGCCATTGCTATCGGGCCTATTTTACAAGGCTTAAATAAACCTGTGAATGATCTAAGCCGAGGCTGCACGGTCACAGATATAGTGAATACCGTAGTTATGACCGCGATCCAAGCCCAAGCAAAAACAGATAATTCATCTAAATAAATATTATAAGAAAATAAAATGTTTGAACTCTACCTCGATACCGCTGATGCACAGCAAGTTGCCAACCTTAATAAATCCTTACCTGTTTTTGGTGTCACCACCAACCCATCCATTTTAGCCAAAGCTGGACTTGGTGTTAATCAAGCTTTGCTCGCTTTAGCCAAAGCGCTCGATGGGCAAGCTCGATTTCATGTACAAGTGGTTAGTCAAACCGCTGAGGATATGCTGGCAGAAGCCATAAAATTACATGCATTACCTTATGATATTGTGGTTAAAGTACCGGCAACACGTATTGGTTTAGCGGCTATAAAACTCATGAAAGCACAGGAAATTACCGTATTAGCAACCGCCATTTACAGTGTACAGCAAGGTTTTTTTGCTGCTTTATGCGGTGCGGATTATTTAGCCCCTTATGTTAATCGCATAGATGCAATGGGCGCTAATGGAATTGCTGTCGTTGCTGATTTACAGAATCTAATCAATCAACAGGGCTTAGCGACAAAACTACTTCCAGCCAGCTTTAAAAACACACAGCAAGTATTAGATATTTTACAACTCGGGGTTGCCTCAATTACTTTACCTGTAGATATAGCCGAACAAATGATGAGTCACCCCGCCGTTCAGCCTGCAGTTGATCAGTTTAGCAATGATTGGCAAGCCAGTTTTGGTGATCAATTATCTTTTGAAAGCTGAGGTTGGGGAATTATTTATTGCTGACTCCCCAAGTAGAATCTATTTATGATAAGAAATCATCGACAGTATAAATAGTTGTTATTTTTTCTCAAGACAAAACAGTGGGGTGTGGTAGCTTTGGCGCTCATTGTTTTTAAATATAGAAATAGGGGGTTCAAGATGATACGGATTTCATCTTGAACAGACCTATTTTTTACTTACTTATTCCCGCCACAATTGCCTTCTACCGCTTTTTCTACATCAGTCGCCACCTTTCCGCCGCACTTACCTTCACCACACGCACCATCCTTTGCCTTTGTCATGCCCTCCTCTTTCGCTGAATCAGCTTGATTCATATAGCCTGATGATAGTTCTTCTTGTCCAAAAAGGTTATTGTCAGAAGTAGCACAGCCCGTGACTAGCCCCGCAATCAATGATGTACCAATAGCAAATTTAGTTTTATTAATCATTTTCATAAGTGTTCCTTTAATTTAGTGGATTTTTGCTTTAAATGCGTCAAAATAACGAAATTCATTTATCAGTCGATGCAACAACACAAACCTTACAAAATTAATCGATATTTTTATTTGTGCTAATCACTGGGGCAGTGCCAATTATATTTTCTCTTTACTGCTTCCAGAGCTTAGGAATCAAAATTCAATAACATCCGAAAGCACTGCCAGTCCTTCGAGGACT
>CBDVDU010000268.1:0-3451 GCA_965372825.1 uncultured Gammaproteobacteria bacterium
AAAACCACCATCGAATGTTAAAAACTACTCCGCCGAAGCCAACATCACTTCAACATATTTATCTTTGCTAATTAATTTCCAAGCGTCTTCATAACTAATCACCTCTTCATGATGTGCGCGCCAATGGGCATCAATACCATCCCAGCCGTGCGTGGAAAAAACATGACCACATTCGGGGCAAACCTTATGAGTTAGCGCATTCCAAGTGGCATCAGATACGGCTTGCTGATCTAAGCAATGGACGCGACTCTTATCCATATGCTTATAATAACTGCTCACATGGATACAAACACAAACCCAGAACCCACCGCCTTCTTGCTCTGTTGCGGGATAAACTTCTACTTTAGTTTTCATCTTATGCTCCGTAATATTTTGACCATGGGATAACTTAAGTTAGCGGACTAAAGTCCACCCTACCGTTATTTGAAATATTTGTTAGCCTAACAACACTAACTTTCAGGCTTTACTTCTTTAATCGCCGCTTCCAATTCTAAGCGTTTTTTATCCAATTCCAATAACTCAATTTCTCTACGTAAATAAATATCTGAATTTTTCTTAGTCTCGTAGTTTTGCTCCTGCATTTCTATACGCTGCTGCTCTTCACGCTTTTTATTAGCAACATCCATATCAAATTTCAATTGTTTCTGCTTTTGCTCATGCTCTAACTGTAACTCATGCTCTTTATTTTTTGCCGCTAACCAACTGGTTTGTTCCCGCTCTTGCTTGGTAATATCAGATTGTAATTGCTTTTCTTTTAATAAATTTTGATGCGCTAATTGTTCCGCTTGTACTTTCTGCTCACTCGCTCTTATTTGCTCTTCTTGTCTTTTCTGCTCACGTAAAGAAGCTTCAAATTCAATCGCTTTAAGCTCATTTTCATACTCTACTTTTTGTACATACATGCGTTTTTCTATCGCGAGTTGCACTTGTAGTTGCTGCTCTTGATCGAGCAATAAACGCCTTTTCTGTTCCGCGTCTTGTGCTTGTTTTAATTGCTCTAGCTCGGCCTGCTCTTTTAGGTATTCAAGCTGCTGCTGTTTGTGCGCTAAGTTTTGCTCTTCGGCTAATTGTTCTTGGCGAAATAACTCTTCGCGTTGCTCTTCATTGACTTCAAAATTCTTTTTTAAGACACTAAGATACAAATGCTCTTTGCCCAGTTGCACGTCAGGAAATTCAGCAAAAGACGCTTTTAAATAGCACGTCGTCTGCGCTTGAATATTATTCAGCACCAGCATTTCACTGACAGCAAAATCAATTGCTCTTTCTATCTCGCCTAAACCCGCTTGTATCCATGTATCATCAGGTAAAGCAGCAAATAACTTATTGTGAATTAAATCTAAAATCACACCCTGATATGTCGTTTTAATATGCTCATTTATTTCTGACAATATCTCTATTTGGCTTTGCGCATAGGCCAAAGTCGCCTGAAAACGTACTTCCAGCTTAATATCTAGCGTGCAAAATCCCTCGTATAACTGAAGTTGTTCGACAATCTCCCAGTCTTCAACCAGTAAAGGGTAAAGCGTATGGTAAAAACGTTGGACAAATTTCTCAGGGCGTAAGAATAACTTACTGTACGGCCCAAATTTACTATAAACAAGCTGCCGTTCAACATCAAAATTCGCTTCCCAGACTTGCAACTCAAAACTTTGATCATTTTCTTCCGTACCAGCTATCAGCCATTGATCTATTTCTGCTGGTGAATTATTCATGGTTACCCTCAGCCTTCTCGGCTTTAGCTTGCGCACGCAATGCATTAATTTTATCGCCCATTTTTGCTGCGATAAGAGGGTATAAATTAGGTGCGAACTCAACCGTTCTCTGGTCAATTTTCCTTAGAAAGCCACGATTTAATAATAAGCCAACCGCAAACATACGCGACCAATCCGAATAACGCCGAGCCTTTTCCAACTCCGTTTTTTCAATAATCATTTCCAACTCATCATTACCATTGATGCGGAATTCCGTAAACTGCCTTAAACACTCAAATACCAGATCCTCCTCATCTGCGGTCAAGGGGCCTGGCGCAGTAAACTCCAATCGATAAGAAAGCAGTACGGTGAAAAAATCTACCATCGCGGCACAGGTAAAAGCAAATAAGGAAAAGCCATCCCACATCGCACTGCTGGGTTTCACACCCTCAATAAACTGTTTATAAGTCAGTAATAACGGAGCATCAGGTAAAGACTGACTAAATTGACTAGATAACTGATTGACTTGCAACTGCATCGTTTGAAAACTAGTCAGCAGCGCATAATATGAATCCTGCACATTATCTGCGACATCTAACTGCGAGAGATTCATCTGTACCTGCTGAACGCTTTTATCCAGCGCAGAAAAGTCCTGCTCTAACTGCACCATAGTTTGCTTCTTGGCTTGGTAAATATCATTGTAACGTTTCCAAAAAGGCCCCTCACCCACTTGATTACGATAGCCAGCGACAATTTCAGGGTGCGTACCAAAATAAGCTTGTGTGACTTCTTTCGAGGCTTTTTCTAATTCTTCCCGCTGCTGAGTTAAGACGCTACTCTTAATCACTAAAACTTTATCTACATAAGCCTTAATATCTTGTCTAAGATGATTTAAGCGGTCGATATGGATCGTACCCTGTTCAGAAATTTCGTAAAATTTAAAATAGGAAAACGACACCGAAGCCGTCAAAGCAATTAATAACGAACAGAGCACCGAAAAGTAGCGCATCCGATTGGCTTTCCAATGAATACCCGCAATTTCTAGCGAACAAATCACCACAATAGACTGAATCGCCACGGTAATCACCAAAGCAATCCACGGAATAATGAAATGCGACATTCCATAATAAGTAGTAAAACCAGAAGCCACACTGAGCATTAACACGATAGGAATCGTCCACACGCGCAGCATACCGACGAATAAAGTTTGAATACGGTTAATCAAATAACCGACCCCTGCTGCTTTTATTTTTATTATTTGAGGATCATTCATTGCTGTGTTTTCTATTTGACCATTAGCGAGTGCTATCTAAGAGCTAGTTTTTAACACACTCATTGCTAGTGCGTCAAAATCACGTAGTATTTGCCCTCATTTTTCTGCTCTGCGTGAGAGGAAATAATAAAAATATAAGCCAGCATATACCATGAAAATTAAGCCTCCTGACGACAATTCTTGGTCTATTTTAAATAAAATGGGGCTATACTTTGAATGGAATCCGTTTTAAAACGGATTTTTTGTTGATTCCCTGATTAAACGGTTAATATCACTTATCAGAGCAATATGACAGGGCAAATTGGATAGCAGGCAAATATGCCCGTTAATAATATAGCTGTAAAAAAATAGTTGCCAGCACTAAAGTGACAGTATAGTACCACTTTATGAAAATTGAATTAGTTACTACATTAAAACGTCAAGCAACCAAAGTACTGGCTGAATTACATGATTCTAAAGAGCCTGTACTTATTACTGAACATGGGAA
>CBDVDU010000269.1:0-3446 GCA_965372825.1 uncultured Gammaproteobacteria bacterium
ACCACGAAAGCGGGCTAAAGCCACGCCCTACATCTTGTTTGTTTTAACTTTGCGAAACTTGCGCCTGCTCAAATGTTGCCATTTGCGTATGTAAAGCACAGGCAGAACGTAATAAGGGGATCGCTAAGGCCGCACCGCTAGCTTCTCCTAAACGCATATTAAGATTCAATAAAGGCTTTGCTTCCAAAGCATCTAAAATAAGTTGATGACCTTGCTCTTGAGAGCAATGTGCAAATATCAACCACGGCTTTATATCTGGATTAATACGCACAGCCACCAAAGCCGCGACGCTACAGATAAAACCATCGACCAAGATGGGCAGTTGTTGTTGAGCAGCGGCCATATAGGCGCCAGTTAATGCGGCAATTTCAAAACCACCTAAATGCTGTAAGACAGTCAGTGGCATAGGGCTAATATCTTTATGCTTATCTAATGCTTGTTGAATAATTTCTGCTTTGTGTTGTATGCCTAGACTATCTAAACCAGTGCCAGCCCCGGCCAACTGCTCGGCGTTTAAATTTAGTAAGCTACAAGCAATAGCTGTGGCACTACTCGTATTAGCAATGCCCATTTCCCCGCCAATAAATAGTTGGCTATTATCAGCTAGTGCTCTAGTGACAGCTTCCTTTCCTACTTGCAATGCACTTTGTAATTGCGTTTCAGTCATCGCCGACTGAGTTAAAAAGTTAGCCGTACCAAGAGCAATTTTCTGATCAATAATCGCTAGCCCTGTTAATTGACTAGCCACCCCAACATCAATAATTTCTAAATGTGCATCGTGTTGCTGCGCGAGTACGCTGATTGCAGCGCCGCCGTGGACAAAATTTTTCACCATTTCCGCGGTAACGGCTTGTGGAAAAGCTGAAACACCCGCTTCGGCGATGCCATGATCCGCAGCAAAAATACTGATCCACACTTTATCGACACTCGGCTTATCGGTGGCTTGCATGGCTGCGAGGCGTATGGCGATTTGCTCAAGCTCACCTAAAGAACCGGCAGGTTTTGTTAGTTGCTTTTGGCGGCTGATCGCAGCTAATAGATAGCGTTGATCAGGTGAGGGAATAGGGAGTGTTAGCCAGTTCATTAGTGTTTTAACCGTTGTGCCAGTCCAGCAGTGATGAGTGTTACTTGTGGGCAAATCTGCGCAACTTGTTGGTGTAAACGTCCAGCTTCATCAACAAAGCGGCGGCTCATGCTATTCATAGGAATAATGCCCGAACCGACTTCATTGCTCACCAAAATGACATCTGTTTGCAGCGTGGGTAATATGCTCAGAAAAGCCTGCTTTTGTTGTAAAAAGACATCTTCCTGATAGTCGCCTTGAGGATCAAAGAGAATATTTGATAACCATAAAGTTAAGCAATCAACTAATATGAAATGCCGCGTACTGTCGTATTCCACCAACTTATCCGCTAACAAAAAAGGTTCTTCTATCGTTTGCCAATATCTAGGGCGATCCGCCTGATGTTTTTCTATGCGCTCTTGCATTTCTGCATCACCGGCAGTGCCTGTAGCAATGTAAATAACCTCTTTGTTACTAGCTTTGGCTAGCTGTTCGGCGTAGCGACTTTTACCAGAGCGAGCGCCGCCTAAAATAAGGTGTTGCATGAACTTAGTTTCCTTGCAGGCGAACGGCTAAAACGTCGCATTTTGCATGATGTAAAACACCGTTAGCGGTTGAGCCGAGTAATAAGGCAAAACCATGTCGCCCATGAGAACCAACAACAATAAGGTCAGCATGTTGTTCTTTTGCAGTCTCTATAATTTCTATGGCTGTGCTACCCATTTCTAAAAATTGCCGGTCTGCGGGTATCTCCAGTTTTTTGGCAATATCAGCCAAACGTTTCTTTGCTGTATTCATTAACTCTTCGTTTAAATCAAGATCGAAGGGAATGACGGGGCCATAAGCTGCATCAGTTATCGGTAGGTAGTCCACTATATGAATAATACTTAATTTAGCATTATATTTTTTGGCTAAATAGTGCGCTTTTTGAGCGACGACTTCACCATGTTCAGAAAAATCGGCAGCTAATAGAATGTGTTGATAATTGTTCATGAAAGCTCTCCTAATTTGTCGGGGCTATTGTTGGAAATAATACGCCCATAATTTGATAAGCGCTAAAGATATATAAAAAAGCAATGCCCAAAGCAAAGGAAAAGGATTTGCTCAAGGCGTGACGAATAATATGTGCGGTAATGAGCCAATGCCATATCATCAGTCCGAGCATCGCTAAAAAGGCCTGTGGATTGTTCGGGTTAATGCTTAGTGAAGCAATAGCAGGCATGGCGCCAAGGCTGATTAATGCATCGGTGCCGAGCAGGGCGCAGGTAGTTTGTACAAACCGCTGACGTTTGTTAGCAACCGTTAGTGCTAAGCTGGAAAAGCTTAGAATAATAATAAGCTCTACAGCCACTTGAAGCAGAGCAGTTAATTCATCCACCGATATCTGAATGAGCATAAAGCTGATGATGGCATAGCCAATAAGAGACCAGCGTAAGATGTTTTGCGAACAAGCAATGTCTTGTGGACTTTTTTTGAATAAACAGATATTAGAAATCAGCGCTAGGTAATCGTACATGGTGTGTTTTATATGAGGTTTGCTGAAGTTAGATTCCTTTCATTTTATACTATTAATGTGTAGTGGAGGTATTTCAATAGAAAAATATCACCTTGCCAGATAGTTTACTTGTAAGTTAACATCTCACGAATGAGAGAAATATTATTTTACAAGGCTGAGTCTGGTGAATGTCCTGTTGAGAACTTTCTAAATAGCTTAAATAGTAAACAAGCACAAAAAATAGCGTGGGTTATGCAAATAGTTGAGGAACTAGATAAAGTTCGGGTGACTTTTCTAAAGAAGCTAGCCAATACTGATGATATCTGGGAAATTCGTGTACAAATCGGAGGTAATATTTTTAGATTTTTAGGATTCTTTGATGCGGGTAGTTTCATAGTACTAACAAATGGATTTCAAAAGAAAACACAGAAAACGCCTAAATCTGAAATTCTTCTCTCAGAACAACGAAAGCAATTTTACCTAGCGAGGAAAAAATAGTGAGTGATTTAAAAAAATATATATCCGAAAGAAAAAAACTAGATGAAAGTTTTTCTTTAAATTTTGATGAAGGGTATCAAGCCTTTAAAATCGGACTTATGCTAAAAGAAGCAAGAGAAAGTGCGGGGATAACTCAGGAAGAGTTAGCAGCCCGCCTAAGTACAAAAAAATCAGCTATCTCAAGAATAGAAAATCATGCCGAAGACGTAAAGCTTTCAACACTTGAAAAGTTTGCTAGTTCTTTGGGGAAAAATCTTGAGGTTCGTATATATTAGGAGCATAACGAATAAGAATGAATTGTGTGAGTAACTCAAGCTACACAGCGACGGTGATATGATCTTACCGAGGGGGAGCTGTTAGCATGTAGCCCGTATTACGTAAACTCCATAC
>CBDVDU010000270.1:0-3438 GCA_965372825.1 uncultured Gammaproteobacteria bacterium
AAAAAGAATTCAGATTTTGCTGCGTTTATTGGTGCTCAGTCATTACATAAACCTGCAGAATATGATGATCCAGATGCAACGGCTAATGCTAATTTGGCTGCACGTCTTCCTTATTTGTTTGCTACTTGTCGTTTTGCGCATTATTTAAAATGTATCGTTCGCGATAAAGTGGGGTCATTTAAAGAACGTCAGGATATGGAGGCTTGGTTAAATAAATGGATTAGTCAGTATGTGGTCGCCAATCCTGCTCTTGCTTCTGAAAAAGATAAAGCTAGACGACCATTAGCCGCTGCGGAAGTGATTGTGGAAGAAGTGGAAGGGAACCCTGGGTATTACCAATCTAAATTTTTTCTTAGACCGCACTACCAGTTAGAGGGTTTAACTGTATCATTAAGACTGACATCAAAATTACCCTCAGATAAAGGGTAGTAGAGAGGCTGTAAAGCGCAATCCTGCGTGGTTAAGTTTTGTATTTTATTAATTATAGATAATGAGGGTATTAAAATGATTTTATTAAAGTTTGAAACAGCTATTGAAGGTGATTCTTCAGTCAATGGTCATGAAAAATGGATCACTTGTGAGTCGCTTCAATTCGGCGTTGGGCGTGCAATTTCTTCTAGTGGAGGAGGTAGTGATAGAGAAACTAGTAACCCTTCTTTTTCAGAAGTCTCGCTAACTAAATCAATGGATAAAGCATCAGTAGAATTAATGATGCAGGCAGCGGGTGGTAAGAGCCTAGGTAAATGTGAAATACACTTTTTACAAACTGGTGGTACAGATGTAAAAGGGCAAGTTTATCTAACTATTGAATTAGGGGAAGCACTTATTAGCTCTTACAGTGTATCGAGTGGTGGTGAGCGGCCAAGTGAAAGTATTTCTATTAATTACACGACTTGTTCAACTGAATATAATGTCTTTAAAGATGGGAAATCAGTTGAAACTATAGCTATGCAAGGTTGGAATTTGGAGAAAAACGAGAAATTATAATTTCTTAAATGACGTGGAGGGTAATTTTTTGCCCTCCTTTTTTAGCCAATCAAGGTGATGACATGGATATTGCTCAACAAATTAAAGCAGGTGATCTGGCTGACGCTTTAAAAGCTGTTCAACAGCAGGTTAGAACAAACCCAGCTGACCCAAAATTAAGAATTTTGCTTTGCCAATTACAGATCATATTAGGGCAGTGGGATAAGGCTAGAACACAATTAGATGTGTTAAAAGATCTGGATAAAATGGCACAATTTATGGTGCAAACTTATCAGCAGGTCTTATTGTGCGAAGGAATCCGCCAAGATGTGTTTGCAGGGAAAAGAGCGCCACTGGTGTTTGGTGATCCAGAGCCATGGATAGCGTTTATGTTAGAAGCACTTCGCGTAGAAATTGATGGACAGCATGCCGCAGCTAAGCAACTTCGTGAGCAAGCTTTAGAGCAAGCAACCGTAGTGTCCGGAACGATTGATAATGATTCATTTGCATGGATTGCAGACGCAGATAGCCGTATAGGTCCTATGTTAGAAGCGATTGTTAATGGTCAGTATTATTGGATTCCTTTTCATCGTTTATCGAGCATACAGTTAACAGCCCCAGAAGATTTAAGAGATTTTGCATGGATTCCAGCTCAATTTGTTTGGGCTAATGGTGGGGAAACTTTTGGATTTATTCCTACGCGTTATACAGGATCAGAAAACTCAACGGATAGTTTTATTCAGTTAGCCCGAAAAACTGAATGGGAAGAAATATCAGCAGATAGTTATAGAGGGTTGGGGCAACGAATGTTCACGACAGATCAAAATGATTACTCTTTGCTTGATATTAGAGAGATTAAATTTAACCCAATAAAAAAATAGTCGATTGTTATGGCTGAACTAACTCCCAAAGAACGTTTACAGCCTTCGTTACTAGATAGGCTAACTGATGATGAGCCTCATACTCAACAGGAATCCAGAGAAAAAAGGGTCTTGTCTATGTATAAGCTAAGACAATCAGTACTGCGTGATGTTTCATGGCTATTAAATACCGATTCATTCGAGTCTGTTGTCGATTTAACGAATTACCCAGAAGTGGCTAAGTCGGTCTTAAATTATGGCATAAAAGATTTAGCCGGAAGAACAGTGGCAGGTGCCAGTTTATCTGAAATTGAAAAAGAGCTTAAACAAGCAATCAATACCTTTGAACCGCGTATTTTACCCAATACATTAAGCATACAGGTTTTATCATCTGAAGAAATGAGTCAGCAAGCCTTGAGTTTTGATATTGAAGCTAGTTTATGGGCACAGCCATTACCCTTGCACCTTTATTTACGGACAGAAATTAACAAGATAACCGGTGATGTGAATTTACGTGATATGGACGGCTAATAATGGATCCAAAACTGCTCAGCTACTACAACAGTGAATTACACCATTTACGTGAAATGGGTGGAGAGTTTGCTAAAGAATTTCCCAAAATTGCTGCCCGATTGGGTATGGATGGCTTTGAGTGTGCGGATCCGTATGTTGAAAGGTTATTGGAAGGATTTGCCTTTTTAGCCGCCAGAGTGCAATTAAAAGTAGATGCGGAATTCCCTCGCTTTACTCAGCATTTACTGGATATGATTTATCCAAATTATAACGAACCCGTGCCATCTATGACCGTGGTTCAGTTTCAGCCTGATTTAGCTGAAGGCTCTCTCGCTGAAGGATTTCAGGTTGAGAGACATTCTGCCTTACGTAGCCAAATGGGCAAAGGCGAGCAAACAGCCTGTGAATACAGAACCGCACATAAAGTTAACTTATGGCCGCTTGAAATTACGGATGCCGAATATTTGCCTAGTTTAGGTGCTGTTGCTAATCTGGGTGTACCTAGTTTACCCGATTTAAAAGCAGGAATCCGTTTACGCATTAAAACAACAGCAGGACTAAAGTTTAATGAACTTAGCATCGACACTCTGCCCATTTATTTAAGAGGTGTCGGTGAATTACCTATGCATTTATATGAGCAGTTAATAGGGAATTCATTTGCCATCTGTGTACAGTCCATTGAAAAACCGATTACCCAGCAACACCTTATTAAACACAACCCTATT
This sequence comes from uncultured Gammaproteobacteria bacterium, assembly GCA_965372825.1. Taxonomy (GTDB): domain Bacteria; phylum Pseudomonadota; class Gammaproteobacteria; order Methylococcales; family Methylomonadaceae; genus Methyloprofundus. The sequence goes on from CBDVDU010000270.1 coordinate 3,065, forward strand.
CGGCGTTATGGTTTTTTAGATGAACAAGCTTTGTTGGCTTATTCACCGCGCTCTTTTCAAGGGTATCGTTTATTACAAGAATATTTTGCGTTTCCTGAACGGTATATGTTCGCCGAATTAACAGAGCTGCAACAAGCGATAAAAGATTATGATACTGATGAAATAGATATTATTATCATGCTCAACCGTAGCAATACAAAGCTTATTAATACGGTAGATAAAGCACAATTTTCCTTATTTTGTACTCCAGCAATCAATTTATTTCCTAAGCGGGTTGACCGTATTCATGTTAATCAAAAGTTATCAGAGTTTCATGTAGTCCCTGACCGCTCACGACCAATGGATTATGAAGTGTGTCAAATAACGGAAGTAAC
>CBDVDU010000271.1:0-3421 GCA_965372825.1 uncultured Gammaproteobacteria bacterium
ATACCATTCAGCTAATGCATATTATTAAAGTGTTAGTTTAATTTTACGTAGGTACACCTACACCTCCATTCCAGTGTCTGTTAAAACCCACATCCTAAGAATCAACTTTGCTCAATAGACGGCTTGAATTTTTTATTTACACTGCCCCAACGCATGATTCATTTCATCAAAAGTAGACTGCAATGATGCTAAGCCTTTCCGAGCAACATCAACATCACCTTCTTGGTACTGTCTCTGAATAATCTGAGCAATAGCGTGGAATTCATCATGTGTCTTGTCGAGTAAATGCAATCCTTCAGATTCAAATAACAGCTCTTTTCGTGCTCGCTTCATCCATTGACCACAATGATCTTGTTCGCTCCCCATAATAGGCCAATGATCAACATCTTCTGGTGCAGATTGGATATTATTGACAAAGAAAGACATCCAGTGCTCAACAATCAATCTTAATAATTTTTTTCTATTTTCTTTAACCGTTCGTCGTGTATTGCCATAAGCTAACCACTCTTCATTCGGCTTGTAATCAGATAACCATGCAGGCAAGTCATCAGCTGGCATCGGTCGGGCAACCCCATAACCCTGAACCTCTTTACAGCCCATCATCAATAACATTAATCCGTGTTTTGTTGTTTCTACACCTTCAGCAATCACCTCACGCCCAAAAGAATCTGCCAAGCGAATCACACCGTCAATAATCATGTAATCACTTGGGTCGTCCAGCATATCTCTGACAAAACTTTGGTCTATTTTGACCGTATTAGCGGTTAAGCTTCTTAAATGGGTCAGAGAGGAATAACCGGTGCCAAAATCATCCAGAGCAATATTAACTCCTAAAGTCTCTTGGCACGTTTTTATAATACGACTAATCGTTTGCAAATCACTCAACGCACTACTTTCTAATATTTCCAATTCCAGTTGTTTGGAACCGACAGCAGGGTATTTGGCTAACGCCTCATCCAATTGTGTAAAGAAAGATTTTGACTGTAGGTGATATGAGGCGATATTGACACTGACTTCTAGTTTGATGCCTTGAGCCATCCAAGTATTCATTTGCTGCAAAGCGTGATTGATAACCCAATCACCCACTTGGAGTTCTAGGTCAGTACCATCAATTAGGGGTAAAAAATCCAATGGCGGAATGAGCCCTTTTTTAGGATGTAACCAGCGAATTAAAGCTTCAGCGCCAAACACCTTACCGGTCACCATATTGACCTTAGGCTGGTAATACAAGACCATTTCATTGTTAGCCAAAGCGCGTTCAATTTCAGCTAAGCGATGGTGTTTTTGTATCAGTTGTTGCTCTTGCTTTCTATCAAAAAAATGATACCGGTGTTTTCCAGACTGTTTTGCTTGATACATGGCGTTATCAGCATGGCGGATCAGGGTATCAATATCTTCATTATCATCAGGGTATAAGGTTACCCCAATTGAAGCGGTGATCAGGTGCGTGTAATCATTAATTAAAAAGGGTTGTGCTAAGGCATAAAGAATACGCTCTACGGCGTGCTCACACTGCTCATAAGATTCAATATCATTAAGTAATAATGTAAATTCATCCCCGCCTTGACGAGACACGGTATCCTCTTCTCTGATACTTGCGACAATACGCTGAGCCACTTCAATCAATAATTGGTCGCCCACATTGTGACCGTGATTATCGTTAACAGGTTTAAAATTATCTAAATCAAGGAAACAAACAGCAAGTAAAGTAGCCGAGCGTTTGCTATGAGCACTAGCAAGGCTAAATCTATCAGCAAACAATACTCGGTTAGGTAATTTAGTTAACACATCATAATGTGCCATTAATTCTAACGACCTTTGTTGCTCTTTACTTTTAGTTATATCTGAGAATAAGCCAACATAGTGAGTTGTATTACCAGTATGTTCATCCTGTATTGCTGAAATGGTTAATAGCTCAGCATAGACCTCACCATTTTTCTTTCGATTCCAGATCTCCCCTTGCCAATGCCCTTGTTCAGTAATTGACTGCCACATATCCTGATAGAACTCTGGACTTTGTTGTCCGGAACTAAGCATGCTAGGGGTTTCCCCTAATACCTCTTCGCGTTCATAGCCTGTTATCTCGCTAAAGGTAGGATTTATTTCAATAATAATGCCATTGGTATCAGTAATCATAATGCCTTCATGCGCATCGTTAAACACTTTAGCGGATAATTGCATCTTTTTATCTGATTCTATACGCTCTAATTCAATGGCAGCTCTGGTAGCAAGACTTTTAAGTAGTGTTATCGTAAATGGTTTCTCAATCATAGGCTTATCATCAATAACAACCACTAAGCCAATGACTTCATTTTTACTATTTTTTAGAGGAACACCTAAATAACTTTCCGCCCCCATATCAACCAATAATTGATCGTTAGGAAAAAGTTGCTGAACATTTTCAGGGTAAAAACAAACGCCTTGCTGAATAACATTTTGACAAGGGGATTCTTCCAAAGCATACGATATATTTTCCATGTAATGACCATCAGCCCATACCGAAATAGTATTTGCAGTATCCATATCATCAGGTCCTACTCGTGCAATAAAGGCATAACGTACATTTTGAGCTGAAGTTAATTGTTTCACCATTAATTGAAAAATATTACCTTCTTCAATTGCCCCTCCTTCAGCCAAGACACGCAATACTTGCTCATTGCGTTTACGTTCAGAGATATCAGTATGAATACCAATCAGCCGTTGAGGAGCATTGTTGGTGTCTCTTTCTACAATTTCACCTGTCGTGTGTATCCATAACCAGATTCCATCTTTAGTTTTTCTTCTGTACTCAATGTCTATAGACCTGCCAGTTTCTATACATTGGTTTAGTGAATTTAAAAAAGTGTCACGTTCTTCTGGGTGAATACTATTTCCCCATTCTTGAAAATTAGAAATAAATTCAGAGGGTTGATAAGCTAATAACAAGGGGACTTTATCGCTAACTAAGCATTCATTGGTCTTGATATTGAAGTCAAACCAACCTTGGTGGGCAGCATTTAATGCGGTATCTAGCCTTTTTAAATTATCACTAAGCTCTTTAGTGCGTTCTAAAACCTGTTTTTCGAGTTGTTTTTTATTATTTCGTAGGCGCTGTATTAATAATGCGGAAAATGTGATTAAAAAGGTAAACAAGACACCTAAACTGCCCGCTAATATAATAAAGGATTCACTATGCCAGGCTGCTATAGGGGAAACCTTAAAAGTCCACACGCCATTAGGAACGGCAATAGCAAATTGCTCAGGGTCTTCAATCAAAGCTTCTTTTGAACGAGCAATGATTTGGATTTTATGAGTATCTGGATGAATGCGCGATAACTCGTAGGAGAATCCTGCTTCAACTAAAGAATCAAGATTTACCGTATCAAGTACTTCAGGAAATCTGAATAAAAGGGGATCCAAAATAAATTGATAATTTGAAAAA
>CBDVDU010000272.1:0-3401 GCA_965372825.1 uncultured Gammaproteobacteria bacterium
AAAATGCAGGCTAAAGACCTGCGCCCCAAATGGTAGGCTTTATTTAATAAACATCTCTCACATAACGCTTATCTTTTTTCATTTGATTCACGTATTCTACCGCCTGTTCCTCTGACTTGTTGCCCTGTGTCGCAATGACATCATGCAAAGCTTTATCGACATCTTTAGCCATGCGATAAGCATCGCCACAAACAAAGAAATAACCGCCTTGTTCCAATAGTGCAAATAGTTCAGCACCTTTTTCACGCATACGGTCTTGTACGTAGATTTTTTCTTCCTGATCTCTGGAAAAGGCTAAGTCTAATTTACTTAGCACTTTGCTGTTTTGCAGGGCTTCGATTTCATCTTGATAGATGTAGTCGCTTGCTGCATTACGATCACCAAAGAATAGCCAGTTAACGCCCTTTGCTTGTCTGAATTCACGTTCTTGTAGGAATGCGCGGAAAGGTGCGATACCTGTACCAGGACCTACCATAATCATCGGTAGGTCGTTATCTTCAGGTACGCGGAATACTTTATTCGGGCTAAAGAAGCAACGGATTGCGCTGTTCTCATCGGCTAAATCAGCAAGATACGTTGAACAGACTCCTTTATGATCTCTGTTGTGGCTGTTGTAACGCACGCTACCAATAGTCAGATGTACCGTTTCTGGATTTGCTTTGCCACTAGACGAAATAGAGTAAGCTCTATGTTGCAGTGGTTTCAGTAGTGCCAAGAATTCAGCCGCTGAAAATTGCATATCAGGGAAAGGCAGTAATAAATCTAAAGTATCACGCCCCCATAAGTATTTTGCTAGCTTATCTTTGTCAGCCGAGACTAATGCGCTATTAAGCTCTTGATCACCAGAGCGTTTAGCAATTTCATCTAATAGCTCTTTGCTGGGTGACTTGACTTCAAAATGCTCGCGTAGTGCTTCACTCAGTGGTATTAATTCGCCATGCACTGGCTCTTCTTCATCGCCGGTACAGCCAATAGCTTTAATAATGTTAGCGACTAATTCAGGGCAATTAGTTGGCACAACATTAAGCGCATCCCCCGCTTCATAGCTCAATCCAGAGCCAGCAATAGAAACTTCATAATGACGGATTTCTTTGGATGAATCAGGACTGCTCAATAGACGGTTAGCCACTAATTTACCTGGGAAAGGATTTTTACGGCCGTAGGTAGCTGCTTTTGTTGTGTCATTGCTATCAATGGTCATGGTTGCTGCGCCATTGCCCATCAGTGGAATGATACTGCTAATCCAGCTTTCAGCCGCTTCGTCAAAATCGACATCGCAATCAACGCGTTCAACAAGGCAGGTCGCACCTAGTTTAGCTAAGCATTGATCCCACTCGATACCGGCTTGGCAAAATAAATCATAACTGGTATCACCTAAAGCCAATACTGAGTATTTCATATTCGCTAAGCTAATGCTGTCGTCTGAGCTAATCGCTTCCCAAAGCATTTGTGCATTATCTGGCATATCGCCTTCGCCATAAGTACTGGTAATAATCAGTAAATACTCAAGGCCAATAAAAGCATCGCGCTCGATTTCATCCATGCTCAAAACTTTGGCGTTTAAGCCGTGCGCTTTAGCTGCATGAGCGGCATCATTGGCAACAGATTCGGAGTTACCTGTTTGTGAGCCGTATAAAATTGTGATGGTGCGTGCATTGGCTGCATCACCAGAACCCGCACTTTGTAAAATGTGCGAGTGCATGCCGGCAAAAAAACCACCTAACCAGGCTTGTTGTGCCTCATTGAAAGGTATGTTTTGAGTATTGTTCGCTGTTGTCATGGGCTACTCTTAAAAAGGTCTCTATTTAGTCGTATTAGAATTAAAGGCTATCAAACTTAACACGGGACATATTAAAAACTGTAGGGCGAGGCTTTAGCCCGCCTTTAGGTGTTCTGTCATTGGCGGGCTAAAGTCTCGCCCTACAAAGGGCGGTGTTCTGTTTAAATAGCTAGTCTAAGCATATTAGCAATTATGCCGCTTCTTTCGTTTTTATCATGTCTTGAATAACCGTTTGGCTATTTAGCGCGGCTAAATATTCGTCTACGCTAGGAATATCAATAAGTGCTTGAGTATTAATCGCTGATTGTTCAATAATCCAGTTAGTTGAACCCAGTGAATAAGTACTTTGTACGTCACGTAAAGTCAAGGCTTGCTTGTAATCATTTAAGCGCTTGTTAGCTAATAGAATAGCTAGTTGAGCATCATCATAGTTAGCATAAGCTTCGCGCGCTTCTTTGACTAAAACATCTTGTAACTTTCTTGCTTTAGTGGTGATTAAGCGTTGCGCAGCAGATTCTGTTTCTGCTTCGTTTTGCACTTGTGCCGCAGCAATCTGGGTTGCTTTATTGAGTACGGCAAAGCTATTAATCAATTTAAAAGACAATAAGCTATCAGTTTCTCCATAAGACGGTGTTAAGCCATCAAATAGAACGGAGTTTTGTAAGTAAGCTTGTTGTACTTGATTGATTTGTTGCTGCGCTTGGTCTACTGCTAACTCTTCAATCATCGTTTTACGGTCGACTGATTTAGCTAGATATTCTGCCGTTTGCGTTTTGTATAACCAAAGCGGTACAGCGAATTTAAAGTTTTCACGCTCCGTCGTCCAGTTATTCAATAAGCGTTGTGCAACGCTTGATTGTGCATATTCTGCATGTTGCTCTAACATGTAGATGACAAATTGTTCATGTGCACGCGCAGTATCGCTATCTTCTGCTAAAACTCTGATTTCCACTGAAGACGCATCGTAAAGATGTTCTAGTTTATTCTCAGGATCATACTGGTAAGCGTTACCACCCGACATACCATTACAGAAACCTTTACCAAACGTACCGATATTAAGTACTGCGCCATTGGTCATGTATTCGCAGGCAAAATCACCAACGCCTTCAACAACAGCCATAGCGCCGGAATTACGTACCGCAAATCGGTCGCCCGCTTCGCCGTTAATAAAAGTTTTACCGCCGGTCGCACCGAATAAAGTGAAGTTACCGACCAAAACGTTTTCGCCTGGTACTTTATGGCCGCCACCGGGAGACAATACAACAATCGTACCGCCAGAAGCTGATTTACCTACGCCATCATTACAGGTACCCGTATGTTCCATGCGCATGCCGTCATTATTGAAGGCCGCATAACTTTGTCCAGCAGAGCCGTGAGTACGGACAATCAAGGTATCAGGCGCTAAATAACGGCGCTTATGCTGATTAGTATAAATATTTGTATGTTGCGCAAGCTCTTGATCGCTTAGTTGATAAGCCAATAAACGTTCTATATCAATCGCCGCTTGACCGCCGACTGTTTTATTGCGGTTGTTGAGTTTGAATTCAGGCCCTTCAACAATCACTTGTTGCTGTTTGCCATCAATAAAGCCCGCTTTAAACTGTTCGATGATTTTATCATC
>CBDVDU010000273.1:0-3395 GCA_965372825.1 uncultured Gammaproteobacteria bacterium
GAATCAGAAGGGAAGACTGAAATGGTTTTGGATGAAAATGGTATTCCTGTTGCTGTGCCTGTGCGCTATGATGAGGAAGGAAAGCCTATTCCTGTGCCGGTAGATGATGACGGACATTTGATATCAACTGAAACAGAAGATTTATTGTTATTAGAAGCCCCCCAGAGTTATGAAAAGCGTTTGGAGTATGTGAAAAAATTAGTAGACGAAGACCCTAAGTTAGTCGCACAAGTATTGAAAGGATGGATTGGTCAAGATGGCGGATAAAGCTGAATTAAGTCAAACGGAAAAAACCGCCTTATTGCTTTTGACTTTAGGGCACGATAGGGCTGCAAGTGTTTTAAAAAATATGGGGCCCAAAGAAGTGCAAGCCATTGGTACAACGATGGCAGGTTTATCCAATATTTCTAATGAAATGGTCGATGGTGTGCTTGAGGAGTTTATCGTTACCATTAAAGATCAAACGGCTTTAGGCGTTGATTCTGATGCGTATATTCGGGATATGCTAACTAATGCCTTAGGGGCAGATAAAGCCGGCAGTATCATTGATCGCATTTTATTAGGGCGAGATAGTAAAGGGATTGATCAATTAAAATGGATGGATACCCGAGCAATTGCAGATTTAGTTAGACTGGAGCACCCGCAAATTGTCGCGATCATTTTATCTTTGCTAGATGCTGATCAATCGGCTGCTGTATTAAGTTTATTGCCGGAAAATATGCGTTCCGATTTATTAATGCGCATCGCTACATTAGAGGGTATTCAGCCCGCCGCATTACGTGAACTGGATGAGATGATGGAGAAACAGTTGACTGGCGGTGAAAGTGCGCAAGCTTCGGCAATTGGAGGTATTGATACTGCGGCTAATATCTTGAACTATATTGACGGTTCCATTAGTGAAATTATGATGGAGGAAGTAAGCGAAGCTGACTCCGAGTTAAGTCAAAAAATACAAGACAAAATGTTTGTTTTTTCTGACCTAATTGAAGTGGATGATCGCGGCATTCAATCTTTATTACGCGAAGTATCAACTGATCAATTGTTATTAGCCTTACGTGGTGTTGATGATGCTTTGAAAGAAAAAATATTTGGCAATATGTCTAAACGTGCAGCAGAAATGTTACGCGATGACTTAGAAGCTGCGCCACCGACTAAACTCAGTGAAGTTGAGCAAGCGCAGAAAGATATTCTCAGTATTGCTAGAAAACTATCGGATGCGGGCGAAATTTCCTTAGGTGGCAGTGGTGGTGGTGATGACCTCATCTAAAGGTCGAGATTTCTCTCAAGATGAACTGGATACCTTAAGTTTATGGGATGTACCTGATGTTTTAGGTGGCCGATCAGAAGAGATTAGCTTGGAGGATGCTGCATCGCCGGTTTTGACTGTTGAGCAAATCGAAGCGATGCAAGCACAAGCTTATGATGAAGCTTTTGCTAAAGGTAAACAAGAAGGTTACGAGGTTGGCTTTTCTGAAGGGAAAGAGCTTGGCGCGGCAGAAGGTAAAGCAGAGGGCTTAGAGCAAGGTTATGCAGAAAACAAACATTTACTGCAAGAACAAGTGGCGCGATTTATTCCCTTGCTAGAGTCTTTAACTGAACCGTTTGAGCAATTAGATGAGCAAGTAGAACAAGCAATCGCCCAACTCGCTATTATTATTGCTAAACAAGTTGTGCGTCGGGAATTGAAATTAGATCCCAAGCAAATTGTAGCGGTGGTCAAAGAAACGGTTAAAGCTTTACCTGTGGCTAGGCAGAAAATTACACTTGCTTTGCACCCCGATGATGCAGAGTTAGTCAGGGAATCTCTTTCTTTGGATGCTGATGCACCGACTTGGGCAATTGAGGAAGATCCTTTACTCACACGCGGTGGCTGTGTTGTATCAACAGATACTTCACATATTGATGCGACAGTAGAAAATAAACTGAGCACTATTATTGCGACCGTTTTAGGTGATGAGCGGCAGGATGATTTGGAATGAATGCGCCGGTGATTCCTGAACCAATTCGTACACAAAAATGGCTAGAGCGTTTAGCGCCTTATATAGAGCGAGCCGAAATTCCCCCTGAATTAGTCGTTGAAGGTCAACTATCACGCATGGTGGGTTTGACTTTAGAGGCAGTGGGTTGTCGTGCTGCAATAGGCTCGCGCTGTAAAGTGCAAAGTAAAAATGGCAGTTTTATCGAAGCGGAAGTTGTTGGTTTTGCCGGTGATTGTATTTTTTTGATGCCTTCGGGGAATCCGTATGGCTTAGAGCCTGGTTGCCGTGTTATTCCTTTGGGTAGTAATAGTTTGGCCAAAGTCGGTTTTGGTTTGTTAGGTCGGGTTTTAGATGGTTCGGGTAAGCCTTTGGATAATAAAGGGCCATTAAAAACAGAAGCTAAACAATCCATGACGGGTGAAACGATTAACCCCTTAGCGCGCAAGCCAATTCGAGATACATTGGATGTCGGAGTGCGTGCGATTAACGCGATTCTCAGTGTCGGTCGTGGTCAGCGTATGGGCTTATTTGCTGGAACAGGGGTGGGTAAGAGTGTCCTTTTAGGCATGATGACCAAATTTACCAGTGCTGATGTTGTTGTCGTAGGTCTTATTGGTGAGCGAGGCCGAGAAGTTAATGAGTTTGTGCTTAAAATCTTAGGTGAAGAAGGTATGGCGCGCGCTGTAGTCGTGGCTACACCGGCAGATGATCCACCACTAATGCGCGTTCATGGTGCAATGTTAGCGACCAGTATTGCGGAATTTTTTAGGGGGCAAGGTTTAGATGTTTTACTGCTAATGGATTCTTTGACACGGTTTGCACAAGCACACCGAGAAATTGCTTTAGCGATAGATGAGCCGCCAGCAACTAAAGGTTATCCTCCCTCAGTCTTTGCAAAATTACCTAGCCTAGTTGAGCGTGCAGGAAATGCCGATGAAGGTGGAGGCTCTATTACCGCTTTTTATACCGTTTTAACTGAAGGCGATGATAATAATGATCCGGTAGCTGATTCTGCGCGAGGTGTTTTAGATGGGCATATTGTGTTATCACGTAGTTTGGCTGAATCAGGTCATTTTCCTGCTATTGATATAGAAGCGTCCATCAGTCGAGTAATGCCAGATGTGGTCGATGAGCAACATATGAATAAGGCGCGTGAGTTGCGCCGTTTGTACTCTTTATACCAACAAAACAAAGATTTAATTAGTGTCGGAGCTTATCAGCAAGGCTCTGATCCACGTATTGATGCGGCGATAGCTAAAAATCCAGCAATACTCGACTTTTTACAGCAAAGTATGAATGAGGCGGTTGATATTAGCCGTAGCTTAAGTGAGCTTGATGCACTTTTGGCTAGTTAAGGAATGCATATTAAATAAAACCCGAAACTTTAGATTATGAAGCACTGCCAGTCCTCAAAGG